>CALVVP010000048.1 GCA_944363895.1 uncultured Bacilli bacterium
CAACTCCTATTTATATTATACCATAACTTAACTTCATTAACTAAATAGTATCTTATTTTAAATATTAATTTGCCACCTAAACGCCACCTAGACCAAAATAAAAAGACCTTAAAGCCTTATAAACAAACAAAATGAGACGCCGTAGCGTCTCTTCAGGGGGTTTGGTTGGGTCAACTCACGCAATAATGTAGTAAGAGACCCAAGCGTGGATACCACGCAATTATAATTATAAATAAGAATTTACAAATTGTCAAGTTTTTTAACAACTTATTAATCCAAACTGTTAAGCTCTTTTAAAATATCATATATGTATTGATAACATGGATTATAATGATTCATAAACTCTAAACTATCTTCTTTAGCTTTAACAACTAAACTAAAATCTTTTTTTAAATCAGCTAATTTAAATTGCATATCGCCACTTTGTCTAACCCCAAATAAATCACCACTGCCTCTTAATTTAAAATCCGCTTCACTCACTGCAAAACCATCGTTAGTCTTAATTAAAATCTTTAACCGTTCAGCTTCTTGATTACTAATCATAATAAAATAAGATTGTAAATCACTTCGCCCAACGCGACCTCTTAATTGATGTAGAGCCGATAAACCAAACCGATAACTGTCAAAAACAACCATCATTGTCGCATTAGGGACATCAACACCAACTTCTATAACTGTCGTACTAATTAAAATTTGAATTTTATTATTTTTAAAATTGTCCATGACTTCTTCTTTTTCTTTATTAGATAATTTGCCATGCATCATACCAACTGTAAACAATTTACCAAATGCCAAATTCATTTTATCTTGCAATTTTATTACATTTTCTAATTGTATTTTATCACTTTCTTCAATTAAAGGCGCTATAACATAAATTTGATGACCAAGTTTTAATTGTTCATACATTTTAGTTAAAACATCTTTAATTTCACTTTCTTTTTTTAAATAGCTAATTACTTCTTTACGACCAGCCGGTTTGGTTTTAATACTTGAAATATCCATATCGCCAAATAAAGTAATTGCATAAGTTCGGGGAATTGGTGTTGCACTCATATATAAAACATCAGGCATGATTCCTTTATTTTTTAAATTACTCCTTTGATTAACGCCAAATCTGTGTTGCTCATCAGTAATGACAAGTCCTAAATTTTTATACTTAACATCATTACTAATTAAAGCATGAGTACCAATAACAATATCAATATCCCCATTTTCTAATCCAGTATAAATTTCTTTTTTTTCTTTAGCTTTTAGTTTGCCAGTTAATAATCCTACTTTGAGATTAGGTAATAATTTAATAATATTATTATAATGTTGCCGGGAAAGAATTTCTGTAGGTGCCATTAAAGCACCTTGATAACCAGCTAAATAATTAATATATAACGCAATAAAAGAAACGATTGTCTTACCACTACCGACATCACCTTGTAATAAACGATTCATTCTTTTTTCGTTAGTTAAATCATTATAAATATCTTTAACCGCTTTTTCTTGATCGACAGTTAGTTTAAAGGGCAATTTACTAATAAAATCTAAAACTTTTTCTTTTTCCACAGTTCGCCTTAAACCTTTTTGAACTTTTTGCGATTTTAAATAATTCATTTTCAACATAAAAATGAATAACTCTTCATATTTTAATTTATTAATAGCTAATTTAAGATTATCTAAATTAGTTGGATTATGAATTTCTTTAATACTTTTTTCTTTACTTAAAAAATTATATTTTTCATTTAAATAATCCGGAATATAATCAATTACATCAACATTAATTGTTTTAATTAAATTATTTAATTGTAAACTATTTATTCCTGTCGTCACATGATAAACAGGTTCTATTTTAGTAGTATTTCCCAAAGGAGAAAACTTGATATCACTACAAACAATTAAATTCTTTTTTTTATCATATTTACCGATAACTGTCAATTTCGTTCCAATAGTAATTTTGTTTTTAAAAAATCCACGATTAAAAATTGTAACTTTTACTACTTTACTACCAACATTTAAACTAAAGTCCATTTTATCTTTATGATTTCTAATGTAGGTAACAACCGCATTAGTTTCGACAATCCCATCGATAATTATTTTATCATCTTGTTGTAACAAATTTATATCGCTTCTTTTAATAATATCATAACGAAAAGGATAATAAGAGATTAAATCTAAAGTATCATTTATTCCTAATCTTTTTAATGTATTTACGGTTTTAGGACCAATTCCTTTAATATTTTCTAATTCCATAACAAGCACCACCTTAATTATATCAAACATATTTTTGTTTGTCTATATTCCTCTCTATAAGTTATATACGCCAAAAATCGGTGATTTCCTTTTTTTTAGATAAAAAAAGTTTAATTTTTTGATTAAACTTTAGATTTTTAAATATTTTCTAACTGCTCGCCATGACCCAAACATACCAACTAAAATACCGATGGCTATTAGCGCTAAAGATACAAAATAAGTAAAAGGAAGCGGAGCAATAAGTTGAATAAATGGTGAAATAACCTGACCATTAAAAGCATTATATAAAGCTTCATAACCGATAATAGTTACTAAAACAGGAATGACCGAACCAAATAAGCCTAAAAATAAACCTTCAAAAATAAATGGAATTTTAATATTAATGTTTGAGGCGCCAACTAAACGCATAATTTCGATTTCTCTTTTTCGCGAAAATATGGTAATTTTAATGGTATTAGAAATTAAGAAAGCAGTAACAATGATTAAAGCGATAACCACACCATAGCTAATTTTTTTAACAATGTCAAAAACGGATACTAATTGTTCAACCATTCCTTCACCATATTTAACATTATAAACACCATCAATTTCGGCAATTTGATTAGCGACATTTTCCATTTGATTAATATCAGTTACTTTAATTCGAAAAGCGTCTAACAAAGGATTGTCTTCGCGATTTTCGTATTTACCTAAAATACTATCGAAATCGCTACTTTCTTCCATCATTTCTTCCGAAATAGTCATTTTATCTTCAAAAGTAAATGATTCAACATAATTAATCATATTTATTTCATCTTTAATCTCTTCGATTCTTTCTAAACTAACATCACGGTTTAAGAAAGCGACAATCGTCATATCTCTTTCCACTGCTTTAGTAAAATTATTAACATTAAATGATAATATCATCGCGATTGAGACAACAATTAAGGTAATGATAATACAAGCGATGGAAGCTAAAGAAAGAGAAAAATTACGAAAAACACTTTTAAAGGAATCTCTAATATTTCGTCCTAAAATTCTAAATACTCGCATGGACATATTCTCCTTCCTTATAATCTTTAACGATACGACCAGAATCTAATAAGATAACCCGTTTTTTCATCTTATTAACAATTTCGGTATCATGAGTAACCATAATTATCGTGGTGCCTAATTTATTAATTTCTTCTAGGACTTTCATTATTTCCATACTCGTATTTTCATCTAAATTTCCGGTTGGTTCATCACAAATTAATAATTTAGGTCCATTAACTATTGCCCGCGCAATCGCCACCCGTTGTTGTTCTCCGCCGGATAGTTGATGAGGATAGTTTTTAGCTTTATGTTTTAATCCAACTAATTCTAAAGCTTTAATAACTTTACTATGTACCTCTGAATTAGGTAAACCAAAAATTTCTAAAGCAAAAGCGACATTTTCATAAACCGTCGATTTAGGTAAAAGTTTGAAATCTTGAAAAACAACGCCGATTTTTCTTCTTATTTTATAAACATTTCGATTTTTTAATTTACTAACATTTATTCCCCCAATATTAATAATTCCCGAAGTGGGTTTTTCTTCGCGGTATAACATTTTAATTAAAGTTGATTTCCCACAACCAGTTGAACCAATGATAAAAACAAATTCACCTTTTTGAATATTTAAACTTAAATCATATATTGCTGTTACACCAGTCTTATATGTCTTTTCCACATTTTTAATTCTAATTAAATCCATAGACCAACATCCTTTCTATTTGCTTCCAATAACTTCATAAACATCAGATACTAAAATTACCGCTTGCGGATCAAGCTCTAAAACACCTTCTTTAACCGTCACATATTCACCAGTCGGAACTACACACATAATAATTTTTAAAACATTACCAGTATAACCACCATGACCGTCTAAAATAGTAACTCCATGACTTAATTTACTTAACAAAAATTTTTTAATAGCTGTTTCGTTACTTGTAATAATTTGAAAAGTTTTAGATTGAGAAATACCAATCATGATTTTATCGATGACAAAACTCATTACACAAACAACAATGAGCGAATAAATAACTGTCGATAGGCCGAAG
This sequence comes from uncultured Bacilli bacterium, assembly GCA_944363895.1. Classification (GTDB taxonomy): domain Bacteria; phylum Bacillota_I; class Bacilli_A; order RF39; family UBA660; genus Faecisoma. Next base: position 4,299 of record CALVVP010000048.1, read on the forward strand.
GTTAAAAAGCCTAAACCGATAATAACGAAATTAGTTATTATATGACAAGTTCCAATTGGTTTTTTTAAGTATTTAGAAATTATTAAATTTATAACATCACTTCCACCAGTAGAATAATTTACCTTATATACTAATCCTGAACCAAATCCCCCAATTAAAGCCCCACAGATAACTTCGACTATTTTTTCGATATTTCCTAAATTGATATAAGGCACTAAATAAGAGGTTCCTTCGATTAAAAAGGGATATATCATCGCCCCAATAATGGCTTTTTTAGTTGAACTAAAACCGAGACAAATTAAACTAAGAATCGTTAAAATTATATAACTTACTAATAGAAAAATGAATGGTTTTATTCCCCATAAATCATTCGCGATAACTGATAATCCTGAAAAACCGACAACAATATTATTCGGTAACAAAAATAAATTAAAAACCAAAGCATAAATTGCGGCTCCTAAAAAATAAATCATAAAATCTAAAAGCCAAGACCTTTTCTTTTTGACTATTTTAGGAACTTCTTTTTTTTTAAAAAACATACTTATCTAATTCCTTTCAAACAACTGTTAATAAATAAATCAATATCACCATCTAATACTTTGTTAACATTGCTAGTTTCAACATTCGTTCTTAAATCTTTAACTAAGGAATAAGGATGCATAACATAATTCCTAATTTGCGAACCAAAGTTGATATCCGCTTGTTCACCTTTTAATTCTTTTAATTCTTTTTCTTGCTTTTCTACTTCGAGTTGATATAATTTATTTTTTAATATTTCTAAAGCTTTTTCTTTATTTTGAATTTGACTTCTTTCATTTTGACAAGTTACGACAATTTTAGTCGGAAGATGGGTGATTCTAACGGCTGAGTCAGTGGTATTAACGCCTTGTCCACCAGCTCCAGTACTCCGATAAACATCGATTCTAAGATCACTTGGCTTTATTTCGATATCAATCTCCTCATTATTTATATAAGGCGTAACATCGACGGAAGCAAAAGAAGTATGACGTCTTTTATTAGCATCAAAAGGAGAAATTCTAACTAACCGATGAACACCTTTTTCATTTTTTAAATAACCGTAGACATTAATTCCATATATAATCATTGAGACACTTTTAATTCCGGCTTCTTCCCCTTTTTGTTCATCGATTACTTCATATTTATATCCCTTTTTCTCACACCATCTGGTATACATCCGATATAACATACTAGCCCAGTCACAACTTTCCGTTCCTCCAGCCCCTGGATGAATTTCTAATACAGCATTATATTTATCATATGGTCCATTTAATAAAACTGTAATTTCTAATTCTTCTAGTTCTTCTTTTATTTCTGAAACTTGTTCAATTATTAAATTTCTTATTTCTTCATCATCTAAAGATAATAATTCTAAATTAGATGCAATTTTATTTTTTAAATTTGTGATTTTTTCCACAATTTTTTTTAAATTATTAACTTCATCAATAATTGTATTAGCTTTTTTTTGATCATTCCAAAAATCCGAACGATTGATAATTTTATTTAAGTCATTAATTCTTTCTTGTTTTTTTTCAACTTCAAAGTAACCTCCAAAGTTCTAAAATTTTACTTTGGTAAGAATTATAAATATTGACTAAATTATTTTGTTCCATAATACCACCTTACCTATTATTTATTTTAACATTTTTTTTTAATCTTGTAAAATATTTTAAAAATATTTTGTCTTATCAATTTTCTTGATTTTTTCCTTATTTACTAAATATACTTCATTGGCTAACTTCATCATAGGAATATCCGATAAAGAATCGGTATAAAATTTATTTATTTTTTGATTTTTATACTTTTTTTTAAAAGCTTTTACTTTATTATCACCAAAACAAATAAAATCTATTTGCCGATTTTTAAGATCGAATTCGGTACAAATAATATTTTTTACTTTTAATTCATCTTTGATATGATTAATTAAAAAATTCGGACAACCTGTGATAATTAAATCATCTTCTTTTAACATTTTTAAAAATTGCGGTTTTAGTTTTCGATGATTTTTTTCCCAAAATTGTTCAACTAAACCATCGTAATTAAAATTGGCATGTTTAAAAAAGGAATTGATAATCATTTCCACAGTTTGATAAATTTTATCGATTTTTAATAAATTTAATTTATATTGAATTAATCTAAATAAAACAATTGGTAAAAATTTAATTAACCAAATATCTTTTTTTAAACTAAAGATGAAAAAGTCAAATATACTTTCTCCATCATAGATTGTACTGTCAAAATCATAAGCATTCATTTTATCACCATTTTATTATTTTACTATATCTAAAGAAAAAACAAAATAATTTTTCATATTTTGTTTTAAAGCAAATGTCAATTATTTTTATATTAAAATACTGACAATCATAAAGAATTTTTTATTAAATATTCTAAATTAATTTTTTAAAGTGCCAATTGATACGACATAGACTCCATCATCACGTTTATAAGAATAAACAGCTCCGGTTAGGACAACTAAGAAGGCTGGTTCCCCACATTTTTCAATATCGACACGATCTTTAAATTTTAAAAGATTGTTAGCCGCTTCATCAATATAGCCAGCTCCCAGCTTTATTTCTATAGCACCCCAGTTCCCACTGCTCATGCGAATGATGGCATCAACCTCAAAATCTTTTTCGTCACGATAGAAAGTTATATCGCCGCCAATACTTTGCGTATATATTTTTAAATCTCGCATACAAAGTGACTCAAACATAAAACCAAAGGTGTTTAAATCCTTAATTAAATCGTTTGGTTTCATTTCAAGCACTGCTGTTGCAATAGAAGGATCGACAAAATACTTTTTAGGTTTTGTTCTAAGAGCATATTTACTTCGGAAATTTAAATTAGTAGCATTAACATCTTCAATCACAAATAATTTTTCTAAGGTGTTTAAATAATCTGTTAAAGTTGGTCTGGAAATATCATTATTAAAACTATTTTTAACATCACCTTCGATTGTAGAATAAGAAACGGGAGTTGAAATATTTCTAGCAAGACTTCTTAATACATTTCGCATCCTTTCAGGATTTCTTTTTATACCATCTACCTGCTTAACTTCTTCGTGGATTAAAGATTTGACATATTCTTTAGCAAACCTATATTTAGCAGAACTTTTAACTTCAATTGAAGCTGGCCATCCGCCTCTTACTATAATACTTGCTATATCTTCTAATGATAATTTTGAAACACCAGAAATATCTCTACCTTCTAAAATATCATTAAAAGAAACTTCTCCTGTTGACTCACCAGATTCATATAAACTCATTGGTCGCATTAATACTCTTGATATTCGTCCAGTTCCAGTATGCATTACCGCTCCTTCACTGGGTTTAGCTGAACCTGTCAAAATGTATTGTCCTTTTTTGCCTGAATGATCAACATCAGTTCTAATTGAATCCCAAACTACTGGATACATTTGCCATTCATCAAACATTATAGGTTTTTCACCATTTAAAAATAAAGATGGTTTAGTATTTTTTATTTCATCATATTCTTGCTTTCTATCTGGATTTTGAAACTCAATGATACTTTTAGCATGATACGATCCGGTAGTTGATTTCCCACACCATTTACATCCTTCAATAAGTACTGCTCCCATAATTTCCATTAATTCATCTATTTCTGAATCAATAACTCGTGGCAAATACTTCATAATATCCCTCCCTTTTCTGCAAATTAATTATAACATTATTTTACAAAAAAAGCAATTTTTACTTTACATTTTGAGAAAAAATTACTTTACAAAAAAAGACAATAATTTTATAAATTATCTATCTTTTAAAGCAAATAGTAATTATTTCTTTTTAATGATAAAATATCTACAGTCATAAGCACAATTATCTTTAATATATTGCTCGATTTTACTATAATCATTAATTGGATTAAATAACTTATTACCTTTATTACAAAATCCCTTTAATCTTAATTTATTATAAGCCCAATCACCTAAAATATAATCATAATCTTTAAAATAATCTGTATATTTATTAGTTAATTCACTTAAATCAAAACCATTTTTATATTCTTTTTCTAAAACATATTCTGTATTATCTAAAATTATTTTTTTCATCTAATAATCCTTCCCAAAAGCACTAGCAACCTCTTCATATTTGGATAAACTTGAACCACCATTCCAAGTCATAAAGCCACCAGTTAATCCAGCATCATATAAACCACTTATTTCTTTAGAAACCATATCAGCATCATAATGAGTAGCGGGACTTTTACTAGTATCATAAGTTTGAATCCAAGTTCTAACTATGGCAGGAGTAGGAGCTTCTTTTTGTCTTTCCATAACAAAATCATTACCCCATAAATATAATAAATCATAAGGGATTGTCCAAACAGGAGTAGTAAACCCATATTCATTAGCGGTAAAATGGTCTGGATAAGGCATACCACTTATCACATCAGCTATATTACTAATCGCTGCCCAATATTGACCATAAGCAGTGACATAAGTGTGCGCTGATTCACCAAAAACATCGATCGATACATAAGCACCATATTTATGAATTTCATCACATGCATACATGATAAACCTTTGAATAGCTTGGGCTTTATCTTCATCGTAAATATTATTATAACTTATTTTACCTTCTTTTTCTAAATAACCAACGCGGTCAGGAAAACGGACATAGTCAAATTGGATTTCATTAAATCCCATTTCTTGAACTGATTCAATAGCTAGACTCACATTAAATTCCCATACATCCCGATTATAAGCACTTGGCCAATAAGAACCATCATGATTATAAGACTTCCCTGTAGCGGTATCAATTATCGTATCTTCAGGATGATCAGTAGAATAATAACTATCTTTAAACACAGTAATTCTGCCAATCGCATATAATCCCGCATCTTTAATTTTTTGAATAGCATTTTTATATTCTTCATAACTATTTATCGCATGTTCATAGTTAGTCATGGAATATTCTTTCATTGCATTGGCTGGATAGGCTGGACTAGTATTATCTTTAATATCGACAACAATCGCATTTATTCCTGATTTTTGAGCTAATTCGATATAAGCATCAACATTATAAACAACGCCAGCATTCATATATAAAGCTCTTACTTCATCAGGCATAACATTATCTTCAAACTTAGGTTTTTCATAAGGATAATAATCTAAATTTCCAGCATCGCCGCCACCCCAAGCATCGCCTCTATTTTGATGAATTTGATAAATTCCTTCTTCATCATAATTAGCTAAAGCATCTGCTTCATTATCCACTAAATATTTACCATAAACATAACCTTCTTGGTCATTATATTTAACTTTATACATATTAACTGAACCATCAGCTTCTAACTTATCATAACCTAATATAGCAATTTTATTTCCTTTTTCAATTAAACCACTTATTTTTATATCATCTAAATTTTCATATAAAGTTAAAGAAGTTCTAACATACATTTCTTTTTCTAAAACAACATCTTTTTCTTCTTTAACTAAAGCATCTGCTTTAATATAATAATCATTTTTATTATAACTAATTTTATAGTATTCTTGGTCATTATTGATGATTTTATCTGTCGATATTATTACCTTTGTACCTCTAACTAATTCATCGACCTCGTTATAATTCATGTCATATAAAGAGACTGTTAAGGTGTTTGAAGCTACAAACATTTCATGACTAGAAATTAATTGACCAACACCTTTAAATAGTTTGGTAATAAGGGTAAAGCAAATAAAGGCAACTAAAAAAGCAGCAATTAAAAATATAATAACTCGACCAACTCTGATTTTTCTTTTTTTATGATTCATACTATCACCATAACTAGTATACCACAACTATTTTTTTTATACAATTTAATTTTAACTAATTACAAAAAAAAAACAAGAAAAAAGGTATTGACAATAGATTTAATTAATAAATATAAGAGAATAAGAAACAATAGTTGTTAAAAAATTACATTGTAATCTGTAAAATTGTGTACATATTTTGTTATTATTTAGATAATGCACACTATATAATAACAAAATATTAAAGATATTTTGCTTTTACTCATCTATATAATATATAAAATTACTGATTTATTAAATTATTTTTTACTATAAAGCACACTTTATCATACTGTTTTAAACTCTTGTTCATTTTTTTAGCAAGTAATTTTAATAATTAAAAAGCAGTCAAAACCCTTATCAACAAAGGATAAATTGACTATTTCAATAATATTTCATGTTTTTATCCTGAACTAATTTGGTAAAGCAATTGATGGTGAATTTAAACCATTTAAATAATAATTAGGAACACTACCTTGAATTAGTTTTAAAGCGACTGGGATAGTTGTATTAATAGAAATTTTTTCGGTCACAAATGGTAAGATGACTTGTTCAGATAACTCTAAAACAATATTTACTTCAATTAACGCATTATTAATTCCATAATCGGTCACATTAGTATTAATATAACCGATAATGTCACCAACTAAACTAAATCTAACCGGTATTTTAGGTCCTAAATTAGCTAGAAAAGAATTACCAAAAATAATGCCACTAGGTATTTCATAAATAATGCCTTGCTTTAATTTATCTTGATTATAATCAATTAAAGCATTATTAGCTAAATTAAGTGACTCTATTTTTCCTTGCTCTAAATATCGTAAGTTATTTTGGACTAAAATCGTTGTTTCCGTTAAAATTTGATTAACGATAATCGGATTAAAATCGATTGTCTTAACTTCGTTATTACTATCTTTAGTTATAATAAATAACTCTTCGATATCAATATCATCAGTAATATTTTGTTTGACCGCATCATTAATAATAATACTAGCTATTTTTCTAGCTTCCATTTGAGCATAATCTAATAAAATCGGATTGACTTTTAAATTGATAAAATTAAAAACAATAATAAGCATTATAATCAATAAAACGATTATTAAAATAAAAACATTTATTTTCTTTTTAAAAAGATGAAATTTCCTTTTTAAATGAATTTTTCTTTTCATATTAAATCACTGCTATATTTTATGTATAAAATTAATTATTTAAAACACAATATAGATGGTGAGAAAAATGATTGAAAAGATAATGAACAAAGATTTAATTATTTTAGATAGTGAACTTAGTTTAGAAGATGTTGCTAAAGCGATGAAAAGATATGATGTGGGAATGATTATTCTAAAAGAAAATAATAAAATAAAAGGTATTATTACTGACCGTGATATTGTTACTAAAATATTAGCTAATAACGATAACAAAATTAAAGAATATTTAACGACTAATTTAATTAGTATCGATATTAATAGCAATATTAAAGAAGCAATTAATTTGATGAAAAAACATAAAATAAAAAGATTGTTAGTGAAGAAAAACAATAAATTAGTAGGGGTATTATCTTTATCTGATTTATTTAATACAGTAGATAATGAAACTTTAATCGAAGCTTATAAAACTATTTTTAGTATCAATCGTAATACTGATAAATACTTAACGGATATTAATGAGTTTGAATTATAATGTCAAAAAATGTCAAAGAAAACTATTTTTTTAAATAAAAAAAAGATGAATGTGTTACAATAAAGTTGGAGGTAATATATGAAGTGTGTAGCAATTAAAGGTGTTAAGCAATTTGAAATTAAAGAAATTGCTGAACCAATATCGGAAAATGGCGAAGTTATCGTCGATGTTAAAAAGACAGGTATTTGTGGTTCGGATATTCATTATTGGGATTTAGGACAACCAGTTGGTTTAGTCATGGGACACGAATATTGTGGTATTGTCACCAATCCTGGTAGTCGTGAAGATTTAAAAATTGGTGATCGCGTAACCGCTTTACCAATCTCACCTTGTAATGAGTGTCCAGCTTGTTTAACAGGTAATCCCCAGTATTGTCGACAAACTTGGACTTATGCCACCGGATTATCTTTAACTAATCCTGGAGGACTTGCTCCTAAAATGAAAATTAGACCGGATATGGTCTTAAAAGTACCTGATAATTTAAAAGATGAAGAAGTAGCGATGGTTGAACCAACAGCAGTTGGCTTACATGCCATTCATTTGGCTGATATTAAAGTTGGTAATAAAGTTTTAGTTATTGGTGCGGGAATTATCGGTTTAGTTTCGGCGATGTTTGCCAAAATGGAAGGAGCTAGTTATGTAGCAATCAGTGAAACCAATGAAGCTAGAGCGAAAAAAGCCATCGAATTAGGCGTTGCTGATGAATGGTTTGATGCCAAAGAGGAAAAAGTTTTAGAAAAATGGCTAACCAAAACAAATGGCGGATTTGATTTAGCTATTGATTGTTGTGGTAATTCAAAAGCGGTAAGTAGTGCAATTACTGCTGTTCACCCTGGTGGTAAAGTTTTACTAGTTGGTGTTTCAATGACACCTATTACGATTCCGACAATCGCCGCTGTTATGGGGGAAATAACTATTATTGGTTCAATTGCCTATACCAAAGAAGAATTCCAAACTTGTATTGATTTGATGGCTAATAAACAAATTGATATGATGAAATTTGTCGATGATATTGTCGATTTAGAACATGTTCAAGAAGCTTATGAGAGATTAACTTCGGGTAATGATAGTGCTGTCAAAATATTAGTCGACCCTAATAAATGATACAGATTTAAACTATACCTTTAAAAATATATATAAAACTACAGTTTATCTGTAGTTTTATATATATTCAATGGGAACATAATAATTGTTGCTATCGATTGGAAAAATATTGTCAATCATACATAATACTATGCCATTGCCAATTTCTTTTTTACTTTCCTCTAAAACATAAAAGTTTTTAATAGCTTCTTTATTAGGCTGTTTGCTTTTTTTTATTTCAATTGGATATAATTTATTATTAAAGTCGATAATTAAATCGATTTCTTTTTGATTATTATCACGATAATATGATAAATATCTTTTAGCATTTAAACCATTATTGGCAAATGATTTCACAATTTCTGACACAACATATGTTTCAAAAATATGACCGGCATAGGCACTAGATTCTAAAACAGTAGAGTTAGGATATCTTGTTAAATAACAAGCCAAACCAGTATCCATAAAGTAAAGTTTAGGCCTTTTAACAACCCGTTTTATGATATTAGATGTATAAGGTTCAATTAAAATAACCAAGCCAGTATTAACTAAAATTGATAACCAATCATTAGCAGTCGGATTAGATATTTCAACATCATTGGCAATTTCATTAATATTAAGTTCTTGACCGGTTCTTGCAGCAATCGAAACCATAAATTTCATAAATTTAACTTCATCATTTACTTTAGCTAAATCACGAATATCTCTTTCGATATAAGTTCTAACATAACTTTCATAAAATTTATCAATACTGATATCTTTGTTTTTATATAATTCGGGAAAACTACCTTGAAATATACGTTCATATAATTGTTGAACCGTCAGCTTAGAAATTTTTTCCTTTTTCAAATCATTTATTTCAGGAATAAACAAATGATTTTTCATTTTATATATTTCTCTTGTCGATAAACCGTATAAATCGATTATGCCAATTCTTCCAGCCAATGATTCAGTTAAAATTTTCATTGATACAAAACTCTGTGAACCAGTTAAATAATACATTGTTGAAAAATCTTTTCCAGAAAATACTTCTTCCATGCGCCTTTGGTCTATTTTTATCTTGATATAAGAAAGTAAATTAGGAGCATATTGAAACTCATCGATAATCAAAGGATAAGGATATGTTTCTAAAAATAATTCTGGATCGTTTATCGCTAAATCACGAACAATTAAATTATCCAAAGAAACATAGTTAATTTTTTCTTGAGCGATGTTTTTAATATAATTTAATAAAGTAGTCTTCCCAACCTGACGAGAACCTGTGATGGCAACAGCAGGAAACTGTTTAGAAAATTTTAAAACTTCTTGTTCAATAGCACGATTGATATAGTTTTGCATAAAATCCCTCCATTAATATTATAACATATTTTATACAAATTTAAACTATAACTTTAAAAATGTATGAAAACTACAGATAAACTGTAGTTTTTTTCTTAATATTATATTCTTTTTTGCCAAGATATTTTGTAACTAAAATAACTTTTTTTTCTTTCAAACTATTAGGAACATCAATAACTCTTTGATTTTCCGAACCTTTAAATTTTAAATCTAAACTTCTTTGTTCTAAAATAAATTTACCATCAACCAAGACATCGATATAGTTTAATAGTTCCATTATATCATTATTTTTTAAGGATAATAATTGTTCGAAAGTATATCCTGTATAACACCAAACATTCAAATTTAATTGTTGACAATATTTAGCAATTTCCAAGCAAGATTTTGCTTGTAACATTGGTTCCCCACCTGATAAAGTTAAGCCATCTTGTCCTTGTAGTTGACTAATTTCTTTTTTTATTTCTTCGACATCGACTAAATATCCACCTTGAGGATCCCATGTTCCTTGATTATGACAGCCTTGACAGTGATGATAACAGCCTTGAGTCCATAAGACGGTTCTAATACCTTCACCATCGACAATACTATCAGTTTGTAAAGGGGCAGCTAATCTAATTTGCATTAAGAAGCACTTTCTAAATCTTTAGTACCATGTTTTACACGATCGTGTTCTTCAGCTCTTTTAGCATCGTTAAAACGATCAACGGTTCCAACTAAATATCCTGTAATTCTTCTAATTCTTTCGAATTTAACACCTTCACCAACTTTTTTTTCTTCGTTTTTCATAAAAATCACCTTTCTTACCTTCCATAATTAATTAATGACGAATTTTTTAAAGTTTCAACACTTACCCCTTCACAATCATGACGGCCACAACCTGGACAAACATCGCCAATTACACCGGTGTAACCACAAACTGGGTCGCGATCAACAGGATGATTAATCGCACCATAACCAATTCCTTCTTTATACATAATTCTAACTATTTTTTCAAAAGCTTCTAAGTTGTTAGCTGTATCACCATCTAATTCGACATAAGTGATATGGCCAGCATTAGTTAAAGCGTGATATGGCGCTTCAATATGAATCTTTTCCGCAGCAGTAATTTTATAATAAACAGGAACATGGAAAGAATTAGTATAATATTCTTTATCAGTTATCCCTTTTAATTTACCATAAATGGCGCGGTCCATATTAGTAAAACGTCCTGACAATCCTTCCGCTGGGGTAGCTAATAAAGTAAAATTCAAATTATATTTACTAGCGTATTCATCACATTTTTTACGCATAAATTTAATAATTTCATAACCTAATTTACGAGCTTGTTCATCTTCACCATGATGTTTGCCAACTAAAGCTTTTAAACATTCAGCTAAACCGATAAAGCCAATTGATAAAGTACCATGTTTATATACTTTTCGTAAACGATCATCCGTTTTTAATTTTTCTGAATCAAGCCATACCCCACTACCTAATAAAAATGGGAAATTGTATGGTTTTTTACTACATTGAAAATCAAATCTTTCTAGTAATTGGTCTCTTACTAAATCCATTTTTTCTTCTAATTCGGCATAAAAACCTTTTAAATCCGTTTCATCGTTAGTAACAATACCGTGTTTAATACCTAATCTTGGTAAGTTAATAGTAGTAAAAGATAAATTACCACGTCCCGGAGTTACAGCTTTATCGGGATCGACGACATTAGCTAAAACCCTAGTACGACATCCCATATAACCAACTTCGGTGTTATAATCACCTTTATAATATTGTTTATTAAATGGTGCATCCATAAATGAAAAGTTAGGGAATAATCTTTTAGCCGATACTTTACAAGCTAATTTAAATAAATCATAGTTAGGATCTCCTTCATCAAAATTAGTTCCTTTTCTAACTTTAAAGATGGAAATTGGGAAAATTGGTGTTTCACCTTTGCCTAAACCAGCATCAGTAGCTAATAAATAATTTTCAATAACCATTCTTCCTTCTTTAGATGTATCAGTTCCAAAGTTGATTGAAGAAAATGGTACTTGAGCACCGGCTCTTGAATGCATCGTATTTAAATTATGAATAAAAGCTTCCATCGCTTGATAAGTAATGCGGTCAGTTTTAGCTAAAGCTTTTTCATAAGCTAAATTAAGTAATCTTTCAACCTCGCTAGATTCTTTAGCAAAATGATAGAAATCTTTAATATCAAAAGCAATACTTTCTAATTTATCAATTTCTTTAGCAATACTATTCATATTAATAAATTTACCAAAATCACTATAATCTAATAAGTCAGATATCGTCTGTTTAAATTGTTTTCTAAATGTTTTTAAAACACCAGGAGCCATATAATAGTCAAAAGCAGGAATACTTTGCCCACCGTGTTGGTCATTTTGATTAGATTGAATAGCAATCGCTGCCAAGGCACTATATGACATAATATCATTTGGTGCTCTTAAGTGACCATGGCCAGTAGAAAAACCATTTTTAAATAATTTATTCAAATCAATTTGCATACAAGTAGTAGTCCCCATGGCGTAGAAATCCATGTCATGGACATGAATATCACCGCTATCATGAGCTTCGCTAAACTTATATTTCATTAAGTAAGCTTTACAAAATTCTTTTGAAACAGTACTACCATATTGGAGCATTGTTCCCATCGCGGTATCACCATCGACATTGGCATTTTCTCTTTTAGTATTTTCTTCATGAGCAGATTTTAATCCTAATCCTTCGATGGCTTTTAAAAATTTATGTAATCTTTTTTCATCAGAAAACATCTGTCTTGATAAATTTCTTCTTTCCCGATATTCAGAAAAACTTTCATAGACATCCTGATAACCTTTTTTTTGAAGTTCATCTTCAATCATATCTTGAATAGTTTCAATTTTAATTTTATCTTCATTGGCGTATTCTTTTTCAATTCTTTTTAATACTCCTTCATAAACTTTATTGACATCCTTAGTTGTATATTTAGGTTGTTCAATATTTTCTTCATCGACAGTAGTAATACTGTCAAAACCTTTTTTAATAGCTAAAGCGATTTTTGAACCATTAAAATCGACCTTTTTACCATTTCTTTTAACAACTTGTAAAGTTGCAATTTTTTCTTCAACATCTGTCATATTCTTCCCTCTACTTTCTAATACTAATTATAGTATCATTTTTAGAAAATGTCAAACAAATTTTCATATTTTTTTAAATTTTTTTCTAAATATTTTTTTAAAAAAAATCATTTTTTAAAAATCCTTATTTTTCAATATTTCAAAAACTTTATTAATTTTTAATTAATCAGCAAATAGTAAATTTTATGGTTTTTCCTTTAGTTTTAAAGAAAATAATAACAATATTAATTTAAAAGTAATTTATTTTATAAAAATAATTTTTAATTTTTTTAAAAAAAGATTTTTTCATTTTTCTGATTTTTAGTAAAAATATACAATTAATTAACAAACGAACATTTATTTGTTCATTTATTTACCAAGGGAAAAATATAATTTAATATGAATAATCGTCAAATATCCCTTTTAAATGCCCAGTTTTTTATATCTTTTATTTTAGCGATCACTTTATTAATGTCTTTTCTTTTAACTTATGATGAAAAACAAAAATTATTAAATAAAAAAAGGCTATTTACTGATCAAAATAGTCATTATACCAATTTATTGAATCGCATTTTATTTTTATTAATTCTCATTTATAATTTATATATTAATTTTGAACAGTATAATTTAGAAAAAGAAAAAGGTCGCGAATTAGCTCCTTTTCGTCAACAAATATATGCTTCATTCTTCAATGTTTTAGCTGCTGTTATTATTTTATATATTATTTATGAAACATGGAATACAACTGATGATATTGCCCCAATCGAAAATACTATTTAGTTTTATGATTATTGATAACGATCCGATTAATAACGACATAAATAATCATTAAAAAAACGCCACTAAAACTAATTAATACACCCACTTTAAAAACAATCGTTAATAAAATAGTAATCAAAGGAGAAATTAAGGGTTTTAATCCTTCTAAATTAGAGATAACATAATCATTAATAAAATTATTCATCGAACCTAAAATAGCAAATAAAACACCACTGACAATCATTGGGATAGCTAAATATTTAAGAGGTTTATAAATCGACCATAGGCAAAAAGTAATAATAATTAATAATCCTAAAATTAATAAATATAAATAAAGTTGATTAAAATTTAAAAAAGTTTGAATCGAAGCAATTGGCAATTTACCAATTACTTCATGGCGCTGGGGAACAATTTCTGTTAATTGGTCAGCAAAATCTTGAATATAAATTTCTAACTCTTCGCTTTCCAACATTAAATTAATATGGCTTTCTAAAGAAAAATTAGCCACTTCTTTTAATTTATCAATGCTATCACTAGATAATTGTGGTTTATCTAAACCATTAACTAGATAATCAATGGTATGACTAAAAAAATCACCAAAAATAATATTTATTTCTTCACTTTTAATAATATCATCTAAAACTTCTTCCGGAATATTGCTATCTAATCCTAATTGATAAATTTTTTCTTTTAAAGTAATTCCACTTTCCTCTAAATTAAATATAACATTTATATCCATATTAAGAACTTCGGCATTTTTAATATAATGGGATAAATTTTCTCTATTTGTTAAGCTTTTGCCAGAATATAAAAAAACTAAAGCGACAATTAATAAAAATATTAAAACTGAACAACTGATGGCTAAAGCTTTTCTTGTTATTGTTAAAAAGTTCACTTCAAAACCTCCTAATTGTACTATAAATATATCATAAAATTATCGTTTTCTCAAGTTGTATTTACTTTAAAAAAAAATCAAAAAAATATCAATTTTTTGATTTATTAAACACCTATTTTATGAAAGTCTAATCTTAATTTATCAGCAATCGTGACAATAAATTCAGAATTAGTTGGTTTAGCTTTATCAATATCGACACTATGACCAAATATGTTTTCCATCAATTTTAAATCACCACGATTCCAACTAACTTCGACCGCATGTCTAATCGACCTTTCTACTCGCGATACGGTAGTATTATATTTAGTAGCTAACTCAGGATACAATTCTTTGGTAATTCCCCCAACAATACTTGGATCATCAAATAACATTTTAACGGCATCTCTTAAAAATTGATAACCTTTAATATGTGAAGGAATACCTAAATCGTGCAATAATTTACTAATTGAAACTTGTAAATTACTGTTGTAAAAATCGATACTTTTTTCACTTTTCTTTTTAAAAACATCATATATTTTCTTTTCTAAATCATTTAATTCAAATGGTTTTAAGATAAAATAATTGACATCATATTCCGCTACTTCCCTAATTACTTCACTAGCATTATAACTTGTTTCAACAATAACTTTTTTATCAATATTGTTTTTCTTCATTTCTTCTAAAACATAGATACCATCTTTTTTCGGCATAATTAAATCAAGTAAAATAATATCAAAATCATCAGTTCTTTCTTTAATTAAATTAAAGCCTGATAAACCATCATAAGCTTCTAATACAACATTAACTTCATTATTATTTTTAAAATATTCTTTTACAGCATCAATCAATTTGACATTATCGTCAATCATTAATATTCTTATATTTTTCATATTTTCTCCTTCTATCTACTGCTGTACTTATATTATATAATATTAACTAATATTTTTAAAGAGCAAATATTAGCTAATTTTGTCGAAAAAAGATAAAAGAAAGCGCTAGTCCCTAAGACTAGCGACAATTTCTTTTAACTGCCTATAATCTGTTGAAGCCTTACCAATCAAGAAACCTGACAAATTATTAATTTTTTTTAAAGTATTGATATTATCTTTATCGACACTACCACCATATAATACTTTAACATTACTGTTAAATTTTTTCTTAATTATTGTTTGAATAAAGTTGATTGTAGCTTCAATTTGTTCGTTTGTAGGTGTAATTCCGGTTCCTATACACCAAACTGGTTCATAAGCAATAATTAAATTTTCTAAATTATTTACATCTTTTAAAGCATTTAATAATTGATTTTCAATGACATTTTCTTTATCTTCACCTTGATTTTCACCAACACATAAAATAACTTTTAGGTTGTTTTCTAATCCTTTAATGATTTTTTTATTTATTTCTTCATTAGTTTCTTGATTATATTTTCTTCTTTCACTATGACCAACAATGGCATAAGTAACACCTAATTGTCTAGCTTGGCAAGCACTTATCTCACCTGTATGGGAACCTAAATCATACATCGATATATCTTGGATACCCACTTCATATCGATGGTTTAAAAAATAGGGGATAAAGATTGCCGAAGGACATAAAACTATTTCTTCATCAAAATTAGCGATTAATGTTTTTACTTGTTCATAAGTCATATACATTTTTAAATTACCGATTACTAACATTTTTTTCTCCTTTAATTTTATAAAACATTCTTTTAAAAATATTTTCTTTCTTTTTCTTATTTTTAATAGCTAATTTATATACTTTTAAAACATTACTAGCAAAAGCAGTCGACGAATAATTATGACTACTTTCATAAGCATTTAAAGCCATTTTTTCTAATCTAGTTTTATTATCTAGCAAACAATTAATATAATTAACATAATCTTGATCATCTTTAAATAAATAACCATTATAGTCATTTTTAATCGGATCGACAAAGCTTTCATCATGAATCGCGACAACAGGTAATGAAGCTGCGATAGCTTCTAAAACTGTCAATCCTTGCGTTTCTGTTTTAGAAGCGGTAACAAATATTTGACCTAAGTGGTAATACATCCCAATATCTTTCAAAGGAACTTTACCTGTAAAGAAAACATTTTTTTCTAAATTGTTTTTCTTAACTAAATTTTCTAAATTTTGTCTTTCCGGTCCATCACCAATAATAATCAAATTGCAATTAGGATGTTTTTTAACGATTTCTTGATGATTATTAATTAAAAAATCGACACTTTTTTCTAATCCTAATCTTCCGACAAAGATTAAATTATAGTCATCTTTTTTTATTCCGATTTTTTCTTTTAATTTATTAATTACTTCATCACTATATTTTTGACTATATTTTTCAACTTCAATACCAGTTGGAACAATATGCACATTTCTTTTTACTTTATATTTTTCTTTAAATAAATCATAAGTTTTTTTAGTTGGAACAATTAATTCAGTCGCCGTTGTATCACAATAAAACAAAGTTAAGTGTTCAACTATTTTTTTGCCAGTTTTATTGAAATATCCTTTAGTAATATAATGAATATAATCTTCATACATGGTATGATAAGTATGAACTAAAGGAATATTATATTGTTTAGCTAAAATTCGGGCGAATGTTCCAACCCCAAATTCAGTTTGGGAATGAATCACATCTAAATTCCAACTTTTAATTGTTTTAATTGCTCTAGCTGGATAAATACTAGTCAACCGATAATCAAATATTCCAATGGGAATCCCAGGAATTCTTAAAACACGGTCTTCTTTAATATATTTCATATTATCAGGATTAACAGTCACAATATAAACTTTATGTCCTTTTTTTTCTAATCCTTTTCTTAACATTTCAATACTGGTCGAAACGCCATTTATTTGGGGAATATAAGTATCCGAAAAAATTCCTATTCGCATGTTTTAAATCTCCTTTTGCTTTATGTTAAAAATAACTGCACCAATTATCATTGGTAAATAATAAGTAATAAACCGCCATAATAGCATTAATGAACTTAATAATGGTTGATTGATATACACACCAAATAATAAGATAAATAAATATTCTTGTCCACCCATTCCTCCAGGTAAAGGAATATAACTACTGATAATAGAGACAAATGAAACTAAGATAATTGCCGTCATACCATCAAAGCTATAATAATCACCAAAACTAAATAAAACCGTCAAAGGAACAATATATAGACAAAATAAAGCAAGGCAATTAATCGTAATTAATTTAATAAATCTTTTTTTATCTTGTAATAAAATTTTCGAATTGTTAGTGAAATCTTCAATCGTTTTATTTAATTTATTTAATAATTGTTGTTTATTTTTTACTAATCTTAAAAATGTCAACAAATTGATAAACCATTTAATTAATGATTTATTGATTTTCTTACTATAAGATACTGTAAATAAAAGAAGTAATACGAAAGCATTGACTAAAAAACCGATGATTAAAAATGTTAGAATAATGCCTTCTATTTGACAAACTTTAAGAAAATAATTTAAAGTTAAAGTTATAAAACCAACCATAATTACCGCAATTTGATGAATAATTGATTCCTGCATAATAATATTAGTGCCGTCGGATATGGGTATTTTATTTTTTCTTAAAACATAGACTTGAAACGGTTGACCACCAGTTGAAAAAGGGGTAATTGCATTAAAGAAAAAAGTCATAATTTGTAAGCTAAAGGTTTTTAAAAAGCCATAGTTTCTAAATTTATTAATAACATCATTAGTTACAACCGCTTTTAAAAATGTATAACTTAAAACAAATAAGTAACCGATAAACAACCATCTGATATCCGCATTTAATAATAAATCAATTATTTCATTATAATTATCTTTTAAAGAAAAATACAAAACAACTAATGTTAAAACAATTATTATAATTATATTAATTATTTTATTTTTCATTTAATGATATCGATACCAGGTAATACTTTACCTTCTAATAATTCTAAACTAGCTCCCCCACCAGTTGAAATATGCGTGAAAGCTTGTTCATATCCGAAGTTTTTAATCGCACTAGCTGTATCACCACCACCAGCTATTTTAACGGCTTTAATATCTTTTAATATTTCACAAATACCTTTGGTACCATTACTATATTTTTCTTCTTCAAACATGCCAACTGGTCCATTCCAAATAATTGTTTTACTATTATCTAAATACTGTTTAAATAATTTTACTGTTTTTGGTCCGATATCTAAACCTTTTTCTTCTTTAGTTATATCTGTGATAAAACATTCTTTTAAATCAGTAACTACATCGATTGGTAATATTAATTTATCTTGGTATTCTTTTAACATTTTCTTACAAAAATCGATACTTTCTTCATCTAATAAAGAATTACCTATTTCAACTCCACTAGCTTTTAAAAATGTAAAAGCCATTCCGCCACCGATTAATATATAATCAGCTTTATTTACTAAATTTTCAATAACGCCAATTTTATCATTTACTTTAGCGCCACCTAAAATAACAGTAAATGGTCTTTCAGGATTATTAATAGCTGGTAATAAATTATTTAGTTCTTTTTCGATTAAGAAACCGATACCACTATCTAAATGGCTCGCGATACCAACATTTGAAGCATGTGCTCGATGAGCTGTCCCAAATGCATCATTGATATAAATATCACCTAAAGAAGCCCAATATTTACCTAATTCTGAATCATTTTTACTTTCTTTTTTATCTGGTAAATCTTCAAATCTGGTGTTTTCCATTAATAAAACATCGCCATTATTTAAATTGTTAATTGCATTTTCTAATTCAGTTCCTCTAGTAAATGGTATAAAGATAACTTCTTTATTTAATAATTCACTTAAGCGAATACTAACTGGTTTTAAAGTGTTTTTTACTTTATCACTTTCTTCTTTAAT
>CALVVP010000049.1 GCA_944363895.1 uncultured Bacilli bacterium
TTTTCCCACTACCAGCTCCCGCTAAAACTAAAAGAGGCCCTTCGGTTATCTTGACAGCTTCTTTTTGTCTTTCGTTTAAAGTATCTAAATTCATATAAAACACATCCTCTAAAACATTATAACATAGAAATTAAAAAAAAGTTCGCCTAATTGCGAACTAAGGTTTCAAGGAAGTAATTGGCAAAATATAAATACCTGTTTCTTTATCTTGCACTACGGCTTCATAATGACCGACGATTACACATATAAATTGCAGTTTTCTTTCGACATTGTCATAAAATTTAATTAAATTTTATTTAGTTTCTTCGTTCATATCTATTACTTGACTTATACAGTACTATATAAATTCCAATATAACATCATTCCCAAAATACTATTATATACATAAATATCACATTAATATACACTTTTTAAAACAAACATAAATATTTAATAATTTATTGTAATTAAATAAATAGTGTGATATTATTTATCTTAGGGGGAGTAGAAAAATGGATTTAAAAGAATTATTTAGAAACAATCTTAAATATACATTAAAAGAAATTCAAAAAAAAGTTAATTTAGATTTAGAGACATTAATAAGCCAGTTAAAACTTTTAGAAGAACAAGGCATAATTATGGAAATAGATAATCATTATCAACTATTACCTAATAATTATACGGTCAAAGAAATTAGAGGTTTAAAAAATGGCCATGGTATTTTTTATTTAGATGATGAGAAATATACAATTCATCCACTTGATCTAAACGGTGCTTTAAATAAAGATTTATGTTTATTTGTTTATGATAAAATTACTCATCGCGCCAAAGTTAAAAAAATATTAAAAAGAGCGAATGATTTATTAGTAGCTGAAGTTCGAAATCATGAGTTAAAAGTATATGGCGAAACGATAGATTATAAGTTAAATATACCGCTTAGTGAAATGAAAAAATTGGTTGAAGGGAACCGGGTTTTAATAAAAATTAATAATGAATGTGGTGATTTACAAGGACATATTGTCGAAGTGATTGGCCACAAAGATGATCCAGATATCGATTTAAAACAAATTGCTTTAAGTAAAAGTTTTGCTTTAGATTTTAGTGAAAAAGCGATGGCTGAATTAGAAGCTATTCCACGTGAAGTGCAAGAAATAGATTTAAAAGATCGCTTAGATTTAAGAGAGGAATTAATTTATACAATCGATAATGACCATACGAAAGATATGGATGATGCTATTAGTGTAACGATAAACGAAAAAGGCAATTTTATCTTAGGTGTTCATATCGCTGATGTCAGTCATTATGTCAAATATAAAAGTGCTTTATTTGATGAAGCTTTTACTAGAGGAACTAGTCTTTATATGTTAAATTCGGTTATTCCAATGTTACCTAAATATTTATCTAATGGCATTTGTTCATTAAACCCTAATGTCGATCGTTTAACTAAATCATGTATTATGGAAATAGATCAAAATGGCCATATTATCGATTATAAAATAGTTAAAAGTGTTATCAATTCAAAAAAGAAAATGAGTTATTCAAAAGTTAACGAAGTTTTAGAAAAAGGAATTATTCCGCAAGATTATGCTCCATTTGTCGAAAATCTCAAAATAGCAGAACAATTAAGTAATATTTTAAATCGCGCTAATGGTCAAAGAGGCTATATCGATTTTGCAAATAATGATTTAGAAGTTATCTTGGATGAGAAAAATAAACCGTTAGAATTTGTCATGCCGAAACAAGCAACCGCTGAAAAAATGATCGAAAATTTTATGTTACAAGCTAACGAAACCATTGCTAGTAATTATTGTTGGTATCCTTTTATTTATCGTATTCATGAAATGCCAGAAGAAGAAATTTTAGAAGAAATATTTGACTTTTTAAGAAAACTAGATTGTAAAATTCCTTATGTTAAAAATTATAGCAACCCTAAAACAATCCAAGGAATTTTAAAAAACTTAATTAATGATCCTAATTTTAAGATAATTTCTAAATTTATTCTCAAAGGAATGAAAAAAGCGCGATATTCTAGTCATAATGTTGGTCATTTTGCTTTAGCATATGAAAAATATACCCATTTTACTTCACCAATCAGAAGATTATGTGATTTAATGGTTCATTATTTAATCGATATGTATGACAATCCTAATTTAGCAATCGAAGAGTTAAACAATATCGAACAGTTATTATCAGAAGTAAGCATTCAAGCATCAAGTAAAGAACGAAAAGCTGATGAAGCGGAAAATGAAGCTAATATGATGAAGATGGCTGAATATATGGAAAGTCATATTGGGGAATATTTTAAAGGAAAAATTATTAATATAACTCCTTCCAAAATATATGTCGAAACTAATAATATTATAGGGATTGTTAAATTTTCTAATATTGAAGGTGATTTCTTTATTTTTAACTTTGACACATTTACTTTAATTGGTAAAACAACTAAAAGAGTTTTAAAAATTGGCGATGAAATTGTTTTAAAGGTTTTAGATGCTTCTAAAGAAAAAAGAACAATTGATTTTCAAATATGTAAGCAATCATCTTTAAATAAAGATAAAACTAAAACATTAAGTATTAATAAATCTTAATGTTTTTCTTAGGCCTTTTAAAGCACCTCTTGTTATCGCAAGAATATAATATTAACGAGAAAGGGGAATGATTTTGAAAAAATATATTATTCCAATAATTGTAGTTATTTTAATTATTGGTCTTATCGTAATTAGTTTTATATTCAAGAAAGAGGATAATAATTTAACGAAAATTAAAGTAGCTGAAGTTACACATAGTATTTTTTACTCACCGCAGTATGTTGCTCATGCTTTAGGATACTTTGAAGAAGAAGGTTTAGATGTTGAATTGATGTTAGTGCCAGGAGCTGATAAAGTTACAGCGGCAGTTTTATCCGGCGATGTACAAATTGGTTTTTGTGGAAGTGAAGCATCAATCTATGTTTATAATCAAGGACAAGATGATTATTTAGTTAATTTTGCTGGACTTACTAAAAGAGATGGCAGCTTTATTGTATCAAGAGAAAAAATCGACAATTTCACTTTAGATGATTTAAAAGGAAAAACTATTATTGGGGGACGAATTGGTCTTCGGCTGGTAAACTTATAATGTTTTTTCCCTTGACATTAAAAGAAACCTAATTTTAGGCTTCCTCAATCATTTTCTTTAGTTTATTTATTTGTCTTTGTAATATAACACATAATCTATCTATTCTTTGATTAGAAATATGGGTAATGTGTTGATATTTATGAAGTAAATTATCAAAGCACTCTGGAATATCATCTAATTTAGATACATCGATTCTTTTTATATTTCTTACTACTTTAATAATTTCATCAAATGGTTTTACCTCATAGAAAAATCTTCCATGTCCTGATATGATTACTTCATTTTCATCATAATATGGTATGTTTAAAGCCATACCATTATCAAATATAGGAGCGACATCTAACCATTTTAAAGTATTAACATCTCTTATAATACCAAAATTATTTAAGTGTCTATCTTCATTCATAATAAGAAAATCTAAGATATACATATTTTCTATTTTTTCCCTAGCATTAGAAATACCATTTTCC
>CALVVP010000050.1 GCA_944363895.1 uncultured Bacilli bacterium
CAAATATAATATATGTAAAACAATATAAGATATACAAAACAACTAAAACAAAAATAAAAAACATTAGATATATTAAATATTTTAAATTAAGAGGCAATCAAGTGATAACTACAATTTTCAAAAATAAAAACCCTTATTTAATAAGGGATATTTTTATAATGGCGGAGTAGAAAGGATTTGAACCTTCGCGCCGGTTACCCGACCTACACCCTTAGCAGGGGCGCCTCTTCAGCCTCTTGAGTACTACTCCAAAAACGCTACATATAAATTGTACTATATTTTTTTAAATAACGCAACTATTTTTTAGAAAAAAAAACTCTTTGTTAGAGTTTTAATCTTTAGGTTTAAATATAAGTGATAAAAAGAATGAAAAGACAATAGCCGCCGTAATACCAGAAGCAGTTAAATTAAACATACCACTCATTAACCCCATAATTCCAATATCAACTGTAGTTGCCATCGCCCCATGAATAAGTAAATGACCAAAACTAGTAATTGGTACCATGGCCCCACCACCAGCCCATAATATAATTTTATCATAAATACCAAAGACATCTAAGAAAGCTCCTAAAACAACAAATATAGTTGTCATATGGCCAGGAGTTAGTTTAGTGTTATCTAAAATTAATTGGGCGATTAAACATACTAAGCCGCAAAAGATAAAAGAATTTAAATAAATCATTCAACCACCTCCAAACTAATTGCATGAGCAATGGCAGGAATTGTATTTTTAGTATTGACCATCGTCGTATTCATCAAGGCTCCTGTCGCTACTAATAAAACTCTTTTAAAATCTTTTTTCTTCATTTGATTAAATATATAGCCATAAGTAACTAAAGGGGCACATGCCGGACCACTGGCGCCAGCATATACTGATTGATTTTCAATGTCGTATATCATTGAACCACAATCGTCATAATTTTTTAATTCGATACTATATTCTGTTTGCATATAATCTTTTAAAATATCTTTGCCATAAATTCCTAAATCACCAGTTAAAATTAAATCGTAATAGCCAATTTCTCTTTTAGTTTCTCTTAAATGGTCATAAATTGTTTTAGCTGCTGCTGGAGCCATCACCGCGCCCATATGATAAACATCCGTAATTCCTAAATCGACAACCGTTCCTAAAGTAGCGCTTTCAATTTTAATGCCTTTTTTATTACCGGATAAATAAGCACTCGCACCACCAGTTGAGGTGAAAGTTGTGGTTTTCCTTTTAGGTCCACCATATTCAACAGGATATCGAAACTGTTTTTCGGCAGCATTATTATGCGAAGAAGTCGAGGTAATGGCATTTTTAACTTGTTTAGCTTCGACCATGTTAGCAGCAATAATTAAACCTAAAACACTAGTTGAACAAGCACCATAGATACCAATTAAAGGTATTCCTAAACTAGAAGCAGCATAATTAGTTGCCACAATTTGATTTAATAAATCACCAGATACTAATACATCAACATCAAATTTGGTTAATTCCATTTTGTTTAACAAAATATCGATTGACTCTTCGATTAATTTAACTTCGGCTAATTCCCAAGTTTTAGTTCCAAAATATAAATCATCATAACTCTTATCGAAATATTTAGATAATGGACCTTTACTTTCGTAAGGACCAGTTATCGTCGCTGTATCATTAATATAAACATTATTATATTTAAAAGTCATTTTACCCTCCCATAATTATTAGTCTAAGTAAACCAAAAGCATAAGCACTAACAACACCAAAAATAATAACTGAACCAGCTAATTTAAACATATTAGCGCCAATACCGGTAATAAAACCTTCTTTTCGATATTCTAAAGCAGCACTCATCATTGCATGCGCAAAACCAGTTATTGGAATAATTAAACCGCATCTGGTAAAATGCACTAGTTTGTCAAAAAAGCCTAAACAAGTTAATAGACATCCTAAAAAAACTAAAGTTACAATCATCAACATAGCAGCATCACTAGTTGAAATATTAAAGAAATAAGAATAAATATCAATTAAAGCTTGTCCTAATACTCCCATCAATCCCCCAACCACAAAAGCAATTAAACCATTACATAAAATATTTTCTTTAGGCGTATGTTGCGCCACTAAATTCTTATATTTGTTTTTTTCCATAATATTCCTCCTACATTTATTATGAGAAAATATTATTTTTTTATACAAAAAACTAGTTTAAGCAACTAGTTTTGATTTTAATTTGGTTAATATTTTTTGTTCACCACGAGAAACTTGGACTTGGGTCATACCTAATTCTTCAGCTGTCTGTTGTTGTGTCAAGTCATTCATATAACGTTTAGTAATTATTTCTCTTTCAAATGGCGTTAAATTGGTTAAAGCATCTTTTAAAAGTAATAGATCATCAATATTATCAGTCTTACCAATCGTATCTTGGAAAGTAATTTCTTTGCCTTCGGTATTTAATGGTTCATCGATACTGTAAATTGGTTTAACGCTATTAATCGCTTCGGCAATTAAATTAAGAGGTAATTCTAAAAATTCCGCTAATTCATTATTTGTCGGTTCACG
Source organism: uncultured Bacilli bacterium (assembly GCA_944363895.1). Taxonomy (GTDB): domain Bacteria; phylum Bacillota_I; class Bacilli_A; order RF39; family UBA660; genus Faecisoma. The sequence continues at coordinate 2,522 of CALVVP010000050.1, forward strand.
CATTAATTTTTGACTTAATATAACACGAGCTTTTTCAATTTTTAAATTAAGTAATTGAATATTGCGACCAATCTTAATCCCTTTGTCTAAAGAAACTAATTTTTTCATTTCGCCTAAAATATAGGGATAAGCATAAGTTGTAAATTTAACATTCATGCTAGCATCATAATTTTTATAAGCCATAATCATGCCAATACATCCAGCTTGAAACAAATCTTCTTTATTAGAATACTTTTCAAAATATCTGGTAATTGAATAAATCAAATTTTTATTTTCTAAAATTAGTTCTTCCATTGAATTTCTCCTTATAAATTAATAATATTAATTGCACTTAATTCATCAGATGTCTCATACATATATTTTAATAAACGACTGTTGTTGATGCGATATTTAACTAAATTATTATTTAAGCCACATAATAAACTTTTGCCATTATTATTTTTGCATAATTCATAATTATTTAGTAAAGTATTGATGCCATAACAATCAATCGAATCTAAACCACTGACATTAAATACTGTATTTCTAATACCATTTTCTTCGACTAAATTATTAACTTCTTCTTTAAATTTAGCAACCGTATTTTTATTTAAAACACCATTTAATCTAATAAATAATATTCCTTTAAAAAACTCTATATCTATATCTAACAAGCTAATCACCTTCCATAATAATTTAGCACATATTTAATTTTTTTTATACCGATTCGACAAAACTAGACTTATTTTTTAGGTTTAGTAGATTTAAAAATAGCATAAATCATCAATAGAAACAATAAAATTATAATAGTTATATCGAAAAGACGATTGTTATTTATTTTTAATATATAATCATTTAATTTATTATTTAAATCTTCATTATTAGTCTGTTCATTTTTTAAACTTGTTATACATTCGTTGTCTTCATTTAATTTGGTTTCTAATTCGGTAATTTTTTGACGATATTGTTCGATTAGATTATCTTTATCAGCTAATTTTTGTTCGATACTTTCATTTAACAAATTTAAATCTTCATTTAACTCGATAATCTTTTTTTGATAAAAATCATTCAAATTATCTAAATCAATGATTTCATTATTGTATCCTAAAATTTCTTGGTTCAAATCAGCTGCTGTGTTTTTTAAATTATTAACTTCTTCAGTTAACTCCGTAATCTTATCTTTGGCTACTATATTATCTTTAGTTAAATAAGTTATTTGATCGATTTTATCATTTAACTTAACTTGTAAATCATTAATTTGATTATTTAAAGTTTGTAATGTTTGTTCTTGTTTTTGAATAATCAATTCTTTTTGCTCTAAAGTTTCTTTTAAACAATTATTGTCTGATTGACAATTAGTTAGTTTGGTTTCTAACTCTTTTAATTGTGCTTCATAAGATTGTTGTTGATTTAATAATTCTGTTTGTAAATTAGCTAATTCTTGTTTTAAATCTAAAATCTGATTTTCTAATTCCACAATAGTATTAGCTTCGATATTTAAAACGACATCTTTAGTTACTTCTAAATCATTTAATATAAAAGTGACTTCATATTGCCCATTTTTCGACCAATCAATAGCATTTTTTATTACCACATCATCCGTACTAGTTACGATAAAATTGTTTAAATCAAAATTAGGTTCCTTGATTTCAAAAAGATCGATTTCTAATTTATCACGGGTACGATAACGATAAAAAGTTTTTTGACTATCTTCATCACGATATAGGTAATCTTCTATAGCATTAACTGTATATTCTGAATAATATTCTTTTTCATTTTGATAGATTAAGCACCATTTTTCTCGATAACGATATTGGGGTGTGATTTTAGTATCGACAATACTATCGTCAGTTTCTTGTTCATAAGATATTTCTTGGGTAGTCCATTCAGTAAGTGCAATATTTAAATCAGTGACTTTTTTTACTTCTTTTTTCGCATTACCCCAGTGATAATCAGCAAATTGTAATAGATAGCCTTGAGCGATAAAAATATCGTTTTTATCTTTTGAATATCCTAATGTGTATAGTTTATCACTTGGTCCTAAATCAAAAATATAAAAGGTAAGTTCAATCTGATTTAATGGATATTCTTGACCTAAATCGATAATTAAAGAACCACCATTATCAATATACGACATATTTTCTTCGTATATACCATTATGAATGTAATCGTCAAATCCTTCTAAACAGCCTGTACAAGTATAGTCATAATCAATTTCTTGATTATTTATTTTAACGATTAATTCGGTGATGCGGAAAGCACCATAACTACCTTGTAAATTATATAAATGGATATAACGAACCGATTTAGCTTTAGTATATTCATATTGATTTCTCGTTTCATAGACATAGCCAGGATTAGCAATTTTCTCATCTTGCCAAGCAGAATAATTAGTTAAATAACAATCAGTACTAAAATTATCCTCTAAATTATATAATTGATAATCACCTAAGACTTGATTTTCTTTATACCAAAGATACCGTTGTTCTGTTTCCACATCGATAATATCCGATGCGAAAATTTCTTGTTCTTGAAATTCACTAAAATCCGTATAATCTGAATAATAAACTTCTTTAGCTTCAACTTTGACGCCTAAAACTAACAAAAATATTAACCATAAAATCTTTTGCATATTTCACCTCCTCATTAGTTATATAGGCGAAAAGTTGGCGATTTCCTTTTTTTTTATTAAAAAAATTTAAAAAAAATGCAATTTCTTGCATTTTTTAATCAGTTGTAAACAAATTGTACATTTTATTGACATTATTTTAAATAAGGTTTTAAAAATTGTCCGGTATAACTTTCTTTAACTTTAACTATCTCTTCTGGTGTTCCACAAGCAACGACATTACCACCTTCATCGCCACCTTCGGGACCTAAATCGATAATATAATCAGCTACTTTAATAATATCCAAATTATGTTCAATTACTAAAACAGTATCACCATTATCGACAATTTTTTGTAAAATTGACAATAATTTTTTTATGTCGTAACTATGTAAACCAGTACTTGGTTCATCTAAAATAAATAAACTTTTTCCGGTTGGCTTTTTTTGTAATTCTTTAGCTAATTTAACTCTGGCCGCTTCACCACCAGATAGGGTGGGAGCACTTTGACCTAATTTAATATAAGATAAACCGACATCCATTAACATTTGTAATTTACTTTTAACTTTGGGAACATTAGCAAAGAATTCAATGGCTTCTTCGACACGCATTTCTAAAACATCATAGATACTTTTACCTTTATATTTAATTTGTAAAGTTTCTTGATTATATCTTGTTCCATGACATACTTCACAAGGAACATAAACATCTGGTAAAAAATGCATTTCGATTTTTTTTACACCATCACCCCAACAAGCTTCACACCTACCACCTTTAACATTAAATGAAAATCTTCCTTTATCATAACCTTTGATTTTAGCTTCTTTAGTAGTAGCGAATACTTCTCTTATATCATCAAAAACCCCAGTATAAGTAGCGGGATTTGATCTTGGCGTACGACCGATAGGAGCTTGCGAGATATCAATAACTTTATCGATATTTTCTAATCCTTTAATTTGTTTATATAAACCTGGTTTTTCTTTAAATTTGTATAAATTACTAGCTACAGCTTTATATAAAATTTCATTAATTAAAGTCGACTTCCCACTACCTGAAACACCAGTTACACAAGTAAAAGTATTCAAAGGTATTTTAACATTAATATTTTTTAAATTATTCTCTTTAGCGCCAATAATTTCTAATTTTTTACCATTTCCTTTTCTTCTTTTAGTAGGTACTTCTATTTTATCAAGGCCTGATAAAAACCTTCCAGTGATACTATTTTTATTAGCCATTACTTCTTGCGGTGTTCCACAAGCTACTACTTCCCCACCGTGTAAGCCGGCAAGTGGCCCAATATCCACTAAATAATCACTAGCTAACATTGTATCAGTATCATGTTCGACAACAATTAAAGTATTCCCTAAATCACGCATTTCTAATAACGAATTGATTAAACGATTATTATCTCTTTGATGTAAACCGATACTTGGTTCATCTAAAACATATAAAACACCAGTTAACCTTGAACCAATTTGCGTAGCTAATCTAATTCTTCCAGCTTCACCACCGGATAATGTCCCAGCACTTCTATTTAAAGTCAAATATTCTAATCCGACATTAATTAAAAAGGAAAGACGCGCTAATATTTCTTTAATAATTAATTCGGAAATACTTTGTTGTTCTTTAGTTAGTTTTAAATTAGCTAAAAAATCTCTTAATTCTTTAATACTTAATTTAGTTACTTCATAAATATTTTTTTTGTTGATTAAAACAGCTAAAACAGAATCATCTAATCTCGCCCCTTTACAAGTAGGACATATCGATTCGGTCATATAGTTTTCAATCCATTCTCTTATCCAATTACTTTTAGTTTCCATATATCTTCTTTCTAAGTTAGTAATTACACCTTCATAATAATCTTTACTATTACGGGTATTACCGTTTTTAGAAGTATATTTAAATTCAATGATATCTTTAGAACCATATAAAATAATATCTAATTTTTGACGGTCTAATTTTTTAATTGGTAGATTGAGATCGATATCATAATATTTAGCTAAAGTGTCAATTTGGGTTCTTGAAGTATTATCGTCGTCTAAATTTAAAGAAACGATTGCTCCTTCATTAATACTTAAATCTTTATTAGGAATAATTAAATCTTCGTCGATTTTAAGTTTGATTCCTAAACCTTTACAATCATCGCATGCTCCATATGGTGAATTAAAACTAAACATTCTTGGTTCTAGTTCTGGTAGGGAAAAATCACATTTTGGACAAGCATAATTCTCACTCATGATAATTTCATCTTGACCGATGACATCAATTACGACTTTACCTTTACTTAATTTAGCTGCAAGTTCAATAGATTCATATAATCTACTTCTTATTTCATCTTTAATTATTAAACGGTCAATTACGACTTTAATAAAATGTTTTTTATTTTTTTCTAATGTTATTTCTTCACTTAATTCATATTCGTTATCATCGACAATAATTCTAACATAACCATCTTTTTTTAATTTTTCTAATAAATCTTTATGGGTTCCTTTTTCCCCATAAACAACTGGACTTAAAACTCTAATTTTAGTTCCTACTTCTAAATTCATAATTTGATTAGTCATCTCTTCAATACTTTGACTAGTAATTGGTTCTTGATGAATCGGGCAATAAGGAATACCAATTCTGGCATATAATAATCTTAAATAATCATATATTTCGGTAATAGTTCCAACTGTACTGCGGGGATTTTTATTAGTTGTTTTTTGATCGATACTAATCGATGGACTTAAGCCTTCGATACTATCGACATCGGGTTTATCGGTTCCCCCTAAAAATTGTCTAGCATAAGCTGATAGACTTTCAACATATCTTCTTTGGCCTTCGGCATAAATAGTATCGAAAGCTAAACTACTTTTCCCACTACCTGATACTCCGGTCATAACGATTAATTTATTTTTAGGAAGTTCAATATTGATATTTTTTAAATTATTTTCTCTTGCGCCTTTAATAATTATTTTATCCATAAACATTACCTCACAAACATTAAATATTATATCATATTTTAATCTTTAAACAATTTGAAAATAAATATTTTTAAATTAATCGATTAAAAAACGAACTTTTTTTAGTTCGTTTAAAATTCGACATATTTTAAAGTGTTATAAAGAGTACCATCTATTTTAACATAAATCGAATATTTACCACTTAATCCTTCAGCATTAATATATTTATTGGTATTAAGACCAAATTCATTTTCTTCTTCGGTAAATATATCGACACATAAAGCCGTATATGGTTTTTTACTGATTCGCCATTCATAAGTATTAGCTATCATATTTTGATATAAGATTATTTCGACATCAGTTCCTCTTTTAAAAGTACCATTAATTACTAAACGGTCATCCTCTTTGGTAAAAGTAAGGTTGTGATTATTATATTCTTCATTTGGCTCTTTAGCATTTAAAATTAAAGAAATACTTTGCTCAGATTCTGTCTTTCCTAATGAACCAATCTTAGTAGCTTTTCCTAATACCAATTGTTCATTAGCGACATATAAATCCATCTTTTCAACACGGTAGTTATTAGTTGGTAGTTCAATTTCAAAAATAATTTCATCATTTAATAATTCGGTGGTGATACTTTTTAATTCATCAGCACCGGCTAATCCTGCAGGTTGATTTAATACTTCGCCATCTTTATAAGCGATACCACCTGAATGAACGATATAATGATTAGCCTCTAAATAATCGACATCCGAAATATATGGTGAATAATAATCACTACCTCTTTCTTTTCCATATTGCCATACTTGTTCGATAGTCATATTATCTGTATCAATTTTATACATGATACCTCTAGTGTAACTTTCATTTGCCGGAACATATTCTTCTTTTATTTTGGATTTATTGTTCCCGTTGTCTAAAATAAAGACATAGCCTTCTGGGGTAATCATGGCAGCGTGTTGACTCCATTGCCATTCAAAATCATCGCCAATTGGGGTAAAGAAGTATTTTTGGTATTCTTCGCTCCAATTAGTTGAATCGCCAATTATCCAATTTAACTCACCAGTTTCATAATCGATATTAATAA
>CALVVP010000051.1 GCA_944363895.1 uncultured Bacilli bacterium
CCTACACTTTTACTTACGCCACTATTTAATACTACTGCATTTGCCCACTCTTTATTTTCATAGTTATACCATTCTTCACTTATATCCGCATACACCCAATTACTTCCATTATATGTTATCGGTATCATATTGCTTGCTAATTCAGGAGCGTTTGCTCCACTTGCATCTTCATAAATAGCTGATTTAACTGTTATCTGTTTTGTTGCTGTTGTTGTTAAGCCATTACCGCCTGTTGCCGTACATCTTAAAGTTTGCGTTCCTGATGTTAGAGTGCTAGTATTAGTAGGCGTACAGCTTATACTTCCACCACTGATACCATAATTTACAGTAAAGTAATTACTTACTACATTACTGTCTCCTTCTGTTATTTCAACTACACCATCTTTTGCTACTAAACTTGGACTAGCTTTATCGACTTTAATCGTGTAGCTTCTTGTAGCTGAATTACCAGCTAAATCGGTTGTAGTAATTGTTACAACAGTTTCAGTAGTATTAGAAGTGATACTTGCCACACTACTAGTTGTACTATCATGACCAGATAAACTGTCACTTCCATCTAATACATTAACTGTTACATCGGTTGTATACCAATTATTACTTCCTAAAGTTCCGGTAAATGTCGCCGTACCAGCTGTAGGATTAGTCTTATCTAATTTATAAGTATCACTACATACTTTGGTTGTTTTATTGTTATTGTCTGTCACTTGGATACATGCTCGGTTACTTCCTTCTGCTTCAATATAAAAATCTTTAGTAGTACCAGTGAAACTAGCAATTGGTTCACATTCGCTACTACTATTCGTGGTACAACTACTTGAACTTGCTATGCCACTTCCACTATTATCTGTTATCGTTGCTCTTATATAAAAATTACTCTTTGCCCAACCATTACTGTTAATTGCACTACTATCCACTAAACTAAACACAATGGTTGGCGCATCAGCATCAACGATAATATTTCTAACTACCTCTCTTACATTACCGGCCATATCTTGGACTTTATATGTTACTTGTTTGGTCCCGGTTACTGATGTGTCGACTGTTGATGGAGTAATACTTAATTCACCATCAATTCCTGATAAGCTATCATTATAGACTACATTCTCACTTAAATTAACTACTGCATCTTTTTCTACTGTTATGTCGCCTATTCCTTCAATTATTGGTTGAGTTTTATCTAATTGGTAATTGTTACTACATAATGTTGTTACTTTGTCATTATTATCGATTGCTTCAACACATACTTTATTACTTGCACTCTCATTATTGATTAAAACATTGACATTTTCTGTTTCGGTTGTTGGACTACAATTATCACTAGTGGTACTGCACCATTTAATACTCTTGATTCCTTTATTACTATTATCTGTTACATTGGCACTAACATAAAAATCTTCTTTTGACCAATTATTTTCATTAAAGGTTCCGGTAGTATTGAATACTATTGTTGGGGCATTTCCTAAAACTTCCACTTCTCTAGTTTCAACTGTTTCATTTCCGGCTTTATCTGTTACTTGATATGTGACATTGGTTGTTCCTATTATATTATTATCCACACTATTTGGACTTATTGTTATATTTCCATCGACACCTGATAAATTATCGATAGCATTTACACCATTACTTAAATCGATTATATCACCTTTGTTGACAATTAATTTATCAAGACCAGTAATTGTCGGTGATGTTTTATCTAATTTATATATAATACATTCTTTATCACTTTCATTGCCATAATTATCAACACCAATCACACAAACATAGTTAGAATCACTTTCGGTATTGATATATATTTGATTATCCGTACTATAAATAGTACTATCAGGAGTACATTCATTACTTCCCATACATCTTTTATAGCCCGCTACTCCTGATTCATTATCCGTAACATTAACTTGAATATATAAATCCTCTTTATACCAATCATTATTATTAGCACTCATATTGATTACTTCTTGACTGATGGTTGGGGCTACTTCATCTTGACCAACAAAACCTAAATCACATTCAGAAGTACCTACTACTTCAATATCACCAATAAAATTCTTTTTATAACATTTATTATTAATAATAACTGCCATCGCTACTTGGTCATTATTATTGACATATAACTGACCTGTCGTTGGCTTATTAGTCATTTCGATTTCATTATAAACATCAGCTAAATTATCGATTTTCATCTTTTTAGCTTCATCAAATAATGATGCCGCATAATAATTATGACCACTACTAACAATCAATTGGGCAGTTGTCATATCAGCTGATTCTTGAGCATCATTGACCACATTTAAAATTATTGGCGTTGCCATTAAAGATATTATGGCTAATAATATAATTACTCCTAATAATTCGATTAAAGTAAAACCATAATTTAGTCTTATTTTATAAAGGTTTTTGCCCCCCCCCCAAGTTTGCAATTAGCTAATTTACATACATCTTTTTTCATTTCACATACCTCTATTTCTATATAAATTTTATCTTAAAACAAGTTAATAGTCAATATTAAACAAAAGAAAAATTGTACAATTTAAGTACAATCAATCTAATATTTCATAAATAGGTAAAGTTATAATTACTTTAGTTCCGATATTTTCTTGTGATAAATATTCTAAAGTTCCATCATGAGCTGATATTATTTCTAAAGATAAAGAAACCCCTAAACCCGTACCATTTTTCTTAGTTGTATAAAAAGGTTCTTTAATTCTTTCCATATCCTCAGCTTTAATACCACAACCATTATCTTCAATTATAATAATGAAATGATTATCTTTTATTTCATAATTTAAACTAATTTTAGGATTCTCAGTAGCATCTAAAGCTTCGACCGAATTTTTAATCATATTAATTAAAACTTGATTCAAGCGATTATAATCACCTTCAACAAAAACTTCATCTAAAGAAATATCATAAGCAAAATTAATATTCTTCTCTTTTAAAAGTGGCGTCAATTGGTCGACAACATCTTCCAATAACATATTAATATCTAATATTTCTTTTTGAACTTTAATCTTATTCATCGCTAAAAAATCTTGTAACAATAACAATATTTTTTCATTTTCTTCTTTTAAAATATTAATATATCGAACATGATCTTTATTATTAATATCGAACATATCCAAATAACTCTTACAAACCGCAATCGGATTTTTAATCTCATGAGTAATTTTAAATAAAGACTCTCTAATTTGTTTATCATTTTCTAACTCTTTAATACTCATGTGTAGTTTAATAATATCTTCACCCTTATTATACATATAAATAATCAAATAAGTAATCACAATAAAAGTCACTAACATTAACAAATTATCAACTAGCTGAAATTTTTCATCATAGATAAAATAAAGGGAAATAGAAAACAATGACTTAAAGATAAAAAATAAAGCTAAAAATAAAGATTCTTTTCTTTTATGAGTTAATAAATAAATTATAAAATAAACTAAATATTCAAAAATAAAAATCAAAATATTCATTCCTAAATTATAATAAAGATAAATCAAAATTATCGATATTATAATGCCAATATAACTTCTTTTTTTAATATAAGCAAAAATAAGTGGTATATTAAACAATAACATAATTGATAAATTATCTTCGACCATATTATAAGTAATTAACAAATATAAACTAGATAATAAAGCAAAATCTAAAAAAGTCTTACTTTGTTCTTTGTCGACATTATTGCCATAAGTATAGTAAAATAAATTGAAAGTCAAAGGAAAAACTAACAGAATAATATTTAATAAAATTTGTTGAAAGACATTCACCATAAGCACCTCCATAATAATTATAATCTACTATTTTGGCGAAATTTGTCGAATTATGTCGAAGAAAGAAAAAAAGTAATAAAATTACTTCAATGCATCGATAAATTTCTCCAATTTTTGCGCTTGTGACCCTAAAATAATCTTTAACTGATTATCAATTTCGACAATTCCTTGCGCACCAATTTTTTGGATTCCTTCTTTATTAACTTTTTTAGTATCTTTTAAATCCACAATAAAACGCGATTTATTAGTTTCATATTTAATAATATTATCTTTGCCACCTAAATACTCAACTAATTTATTTGCTTCAAGTTTAAAATCTTTTTGTTTTGACTTGATAATTGCAATAGCAATAATTACTAAAATAATTATGATTATTAAATATTGCCATATTTGTTCCATTTTTAATCACCTTTACTAATTATACTATATTTTTTTTAATTTGAAAACATTTTAATTGTATAATTTTTAAAATTAGTGTAAGATAATAATGAGGAAAAAATTAGAAAGGAACTTGAAACTATGAAGAAAATATCAAAATACAAAGTAGATATTTGGTTATTGATAATTTTATTTGTCTTTATAATTATAAGTCTTGTTACAATCAATAGTGCACAAAGTTTAATTTCTAATGATACTCTTGTTTTAAAACAAATTCTTTGGTATATTGCCGGTTTTATTATCGCTTATTTTATTATGTTTATCGGCAATGATTTTATCTACCGCAATATCTGGATTTTTTATATTATCGGTATAATATCCTTATTAGGCTTATTGTTATTTGCTGATCCCATTAACAATGCTAAATGCTGGTACAGTCTTCCCGGGATTGGAACCATTCAACCAAGTGAATTTATGAAAATAATTTTAATTATCACCCTAGGAACTATGATTCATAAATTTAATGAAGAATATAATAACCCAACCGTTTTTGAAGAATTCAAATTTTTAATCAAAATAGGAATTGTCGTATTTATCCCCAGTATTTTAACTTTCTTACAACCCGATACCGGAGTAGTATTAATATATTTATTAATTACGATTATTATGTTATTTATATCGGGAATTAGATATCGCTGGTTTATTATTCTATTTTCGGTAATTATTCTTTTTATAGGAATAATTCTTAGTTTATATTTCATTAATACCGATTTATTTATCAATATTTTTGGAACTGACTTTTTCTTAAGAATCGATCGCTTACTTGATTGGTCAAATAGTAGTGGCTATCAGTTAGAAAATGGGATGACTAGTATTGGTGCGGGCGGATTATTAGGAATGGGAATTAATAATACCCCAATATATTTTCCCGAACCACAGACCGATTTCATCTTTGCTGTTTATGCGAATAATTTTGGTTTTATCGGGGTATTATTTTTATTAGGATTACTCGCTTTCTTCGATATTAAATTAATTCTTTTAGCGATTAAAAATACTAATTTAACTAACAAATACATCATCGGAGGAATTGTCGGCATGCTTATCTATCAACAATTACAAAATATTGGTATGACATTTGGTTTAATGCCAATTACAGGTATTACTTTACCTTTTATCAGTTATGGTGGTTCATCATTATTAAGTTATATGATTATGATGGGTATCATTTTCAATATTTCCAATGAAACAATCAGATATACAAATTGACTGATTTTAAAAATTATGATACTATAATCACTGCTTTAAGAGGTGAAAATATGGTATCAACGAGAAAAAAGGTTTATATTATTTGTTGCTTTGGCGAATATGAATATGTTCAAAACCATCTACAAGAATTAATCGATGTCAAAAACGAAGAATTAATTATTCCTTATTACTTTATGAACTATGAACAGATTAACCAAGCTTTACTTACAATTGACGAATTAAGCCAAAAATTAAACATCTCATTTAATGAAGTAAAGTCAACCTTTCTTAATCAATTTTTACATAAAAAAAATAATCATTTTCAAACGCATGTCAATGATGCTAAAGAAATAGTTATTTTATTACCTGAACACACAGAATGTCATCAAGAAGACATCAAAGAAAAAAATCAAGAAATTGAATTTTGTGGTACATTAAAAAATAAACGCATTAGAACAATTAACTTATTAGGAAAACAAAAAGTCATTAAACTATAATGACTCTTTTTATTCTTCAGTTTTGATTACTTCTTTATTTTTATAAGTTCCACAATTAGGACAAACACGATGTGGCTTAATCATTTCTCCACATTTTGGACATTTTACAGTTGTGCTAGCATCAATTGTATAATGAGTTCTTCTTTTACGTCCACGTGTTTTACTAATTTTTCTAAATGGTACAGCCATTTATGACACCTCTTTTCTTATAATAAATCTTTTAATTTTTCTAATTCAGGATTAATTCTTTCTTCCTTACTAGTTACAAACTTCCAGCCTTCACCTTCTGTTTTAACATCAGATAAATCTTCATTTACAACTTTAAGGGGAATTTCCATTAATATATTTTCCCATATAATCGGAAAAATATCAAGAGTATTTGCTTCATTTTTATCAAAATCTGCCAATAATTCATCTAAATCATCATCAATTTGAATTGAAAAAGGATATTTAGTCGGTTTTAAACTAATCGAACAAGGTAATATCATCACACCCACAATTTTAATATTTAAATGTAATTTATCAAAATTTTTAGTAATTTTACCTTTTATACTAACATCATTTAATTCTAAAATTCCTGTATTATTTAACTGTTCTTTGGAAAAAGAATAATTTAAATCAATATCAGTATATTCATCAATACCACTTCTTAATCTTGTAATATCAATATTCATCCCATCACCACAACCATTATACAACAAAAAGTTTTAAAAAGTAAATAAAAATGTTATAATTTATAAAAGGTGATTTTATGGTTGGTATTATTGGGGAATATAACCCCTTTCACAATGGACATTTATATCATATCAAAAAAGTAAAAGCAATGTTTCCTAACGAAACAATTTGTTTAGTTTTAGTAGGTAATTTTTTAAATAGAGGTGATATTAGTATAATTGAAAAATACGATAAAACCCGTCTAGCTTTAAAATATGGTATTGATTTAATTGTCGAATTACCTACTTCTTTTGCTATTCAAGCGGCTGATATATATGCTTTCGGAGCAATCAGTATTTTAACTCATTTAAAATGTAACTATTTAGTTTTTGGCAGTGAATCAAACGATTTAAAAACTTTAACTAAAATAGCTGATATCCAGATAAATAAACAAATTGATTTAAATGAATACATTAAACAAGGATATAATTACCCGACTAGTTTATCGTTAGCGTTACAAAAACACATAGGGATAAAAATCGATTCCCCAAACGACCTACTCGGAATTAGTTATATCAAAGCAATAAAAAAATTACACAGTCAAATTAAACCAATTACCATCAAAAGAACTAATAACTACCACGACTTAAAAGCTAATGACAAAATAAGTAGTGCCACTAGCATTAGAAATTTGATTAACAATAATAAAAATATTAACCAATATGTTCCTAGTGAAACTTTAAAATATATTAAAAAAATTGATTTAAACGATTTTTATTTAATTATAAAATATAAAATAATGCTAGAGGATTTAACTAAATATCAAGATATTGATAACAATCTAAATAATGCATTAAAAAAACATATTACAAAAAGCAATAACATTGACCAATTGATAAAGCATGTTAAATGTAAAAATTACACATACAATAAAATTAAAAGATGTTTAGTTCATATCCTCTGCTGTTTACCAAAAGATAATTATAAAATAGAATATATTCATGTTTTAGGCTTCAATCAAAAAGGTAAAAATTATTTAAATAAAATAAAAAAAGACATCGATATTCCTTTAATAACCAATTATAATCAACTATTAGATTATCAATTATTAACTGATAAAATATATGCTTTAGTAAGTAAAGATATTAAAAAAAATCAACCGATTTTTAAAACCAATGACTAATTTGACAAAGTAAAAAAATAGTGGTGTTATGTTAGTATACTTACAAAGTAAGGTGATATATGAATGAATTTTACGAATTGAATCGTGACATTTTAATCCTAATGACTCATAAACTACAACCAATATTTCATCAATTAGGAATTTATTCTGGACAAGAAATTTTTCTTAATATCATTGCTAACAACAATGGAATAACAGCTATCGAATTAGCTAATATCACGAATCGCAAACGTTCAACAATAACTAAAGCGTTACAAAGTTTAGAAAAAAATGGCTATATTGAGAGAAGGACTTCAGATGATAAAAGAAAATTACCGATTTATATAACAGAAAAAGGAAAAAAATTAAACGCAGAAATTTTAAAAAACATTAAAAATATTTGGGCTGATTTAGAAAAAAAATTAACCGCAGAAGAAAAAAAATTATTATCAATTTATTAAAAAGAATCAAACAAGATTTAAAGGAGGAAATATGATTAAAGAATATATTAAAAAATATAATAAAAGTTCTATTATTACTTCAATACTAATGATTATTGTCGCTATTTTATTAATCACCAAACCGATAAAAACGATGGAATGGATTATCATCCTTATTAGTGCAATTATTATAATCGATGGTATTTTTGATTTTATCAATTATTTTAGAAGTGATAAAGAAACTAAATTGTATAGTTTTGGATTAGTTGAAGGATTATTAGAAATTTTAGCTGGTATCTTAATTATCTTAAATAAAGATTTCTTAATTGCCTTCTTACCTTTTATATTAGGAATTTGGATTATCGTCAAAAACATTATCAAAATTCAATTAGCAATCAATTTAAAACAAATTTCTAATAGTTGGTATTTACTTTTAATATTAGCTATTTTATCTTTATTATTGGGAATTTTAATTATCTTAAATCCTTTTGGCAGTATAATTGCCATTAGTTTATTAACCGGAATATTCTTGTTAATGACCGAAATAGTTAATTTAATTGAAAATATTTATCTAATGTTCAAATTAAAATAAGCGCTAACTTAATTGTTAACGCTTTTTATATATTCGTATACATTTTCGATTGTTTTGTTAAAATTATTAAAATCAACATTAAACCAAGTAACATTCATTTGATTATTAAACCAAGTATATTGTCTTTTTGCGTACTTTCGACTATTTTGTTTGATTTTCTCTAAACAATCTTCTAAATTACTATTACCTTCAAAATAAGGAAACAATTCTTTATAACCGATTGGCGTCATTACCGCTTTAGTTCGAACATTAGAATCATAGATTTTTTTAGCTTCTTCCAACAAACCATTACTAACCATTTCATCTACTCTTTGATTAATATGTTCATATAAAATATTGCGGCTGGTCGTTAAACCAATAAAAATAGTATCATATAATAATTGATTAGTTTTTTCTTTATCACTAAATTTTTTATGATTATTTAAACAATAATTTAAAGCTCTAACTAATCTTTTGCGATTGTTGATATGAATATCAACATTACTATCGATTTGTTTTAATTTATTATATATCTCTTCATTACTTAAATCGGCAAATTGCTCATCATTGTTTTCTTTTTCAAACTTATAATCATATAAAGCAGCTTTAATATATAAACCCGTTCCGCCTACTAAAATAGGAACCTTCTCTCTTTTAAGAATGTCATCAATAACTTTGCGACAATCTTGTTGATAATCATAAACTGTATAATTTTCCTCGATATTTTTTATATCAAATAAATGATGGGGAATATTTTCTTTTTCTTCTTCTTTTATTTTAGCCGTAGCAATATCTAAATTTTTATATATTTGTGTACTATCAACATTTATTACTTCGCCGTTTAATTTTTTAGCTAATTCCACACTCATCTTTGTTTTCCCGACAGCAGTTGGACCTAATATAACTATAACCATAAATCACCTCGTAAAATATTATAATCAAAAGGGCTATAATAGTCAATTATTACTTATTACTTCATATAATTAAGTGGTGATGCAATTTGAAAATTTGTGTATATGCCATTTGTAAAAATGAAGAAAAATTTGTCGATCGTTTTTATGAATCCGCTAAAGATGCCGATGGAATTTATGTACTTGATACCGGATCTACCGATGAGACTGTTGCTAAATTAAAAAGTCATGGCGTCTTTGTCGAACAAAAAATTATCGATCCTTGGCGTTTTGATGTCGCGAGAAACTATTCTTTAGATTTAATTCCTGAAGATTATGATGTTTGTGTTTGCCTAGATTTAGATGAAGTTTTAGTTAAAGGTTGGAAAGAATTAATTCTTAATAATTGGAAAGAAGATACTACTCGTTTAAGATATAATTATATTTGGAGTTTTGATGAATATGGAAATCCTGCTGTTAATTTCTTAAGTGATAAAATTCATAGCCGTAAAAATTACCATTGGGTCAATCCAGTCCATGAAATTTTAAAATATGATGGAAAAGAAGTTTTTTTAACTTGTGAAGCATTAACTATCGAACATTATCCCGATAGTACTAAATCAAGATCAAATTATCTTCCTTTATTAGAATTAGCTGTTCAAGAAGATCCAACTAATGACCGTAATACTCACTATCTAGGTAGAGAATATATGTATTACCAAAAATGGAATGAAGCGATTGATATGTTGATTAGACATTTAAGTTTACCAACTGCCACTTGGAAAGACGAAAGATGTGCTTCGATGCGTTTTATTGCAAGATGTTATAAAAATTTAAATCGTTTTGAAGAAGCTAAAATGTGGCTTAATAAAGCGATTGAAGAAGCTCCATATTTAAGAGATCCTTATGTTGAATTTGCATTATTATATTATCAATTAAAAGATTGGGATAATGTTATTAAATATTGTAATGAAGCTTTAAAAATCGAAAAACACGCTAAAAGCTATATTAATGAAACCTTTAGTTGGGACTATACTATCTATGATTTATTGTCAATTGCTTATTATAATCTAGGAAAATATGATTTATCTTTAGAAAATGTTCTTAAAGCTATTGAAATGGCACCAAACGATGAAAGACTCAAAAATAACAAAATATTGATTGAAAAAAAGGCTGATTAGGCCTTTTTACTGTATAATGTAAATTATCAATATTATCCAATGCGGAAAGCGGGAGCCACTCCATTTGTAGCAGGAGAAGGATTCGTATCAGAGCTTCCAATAGGGTTAACACGCAAAAAACTTTGATTATCATTATAATAAGACGAGCGAGTCCACCAATAATTAGCACTTCCATTGTAATTTTTAATAGCTCCTGAATAATTATTAGTAGTAATGACATTGCTATAATAATCTAATTGTCTGGTATAACTACTACTGGTTTCATATTTTAAATTTGCAATTGATATCCCCCATATTTCATTAGCTGATAATAAATATAATTTATCAATTGAAATAAAATTAGATGAATCATTCTTGCCATGACTTGATATTACTTTAGTATCAATCATAACATTTTTTAAATCTGTAGGTAGGGCATTATATATATCAACAATAACAAAACTATACATTGCACTTGCTGGATATCCTCCTACATTTGTTCCAATAGTTGAGCCATAATTGTTTATTTCATGAGTAGTTATAATATCGACAAATTCGATGACAAAACCACATGCCGTTTGCGAAAAGTCAGAACCTGAGCACTCAGTTGGGGTTGACATATTTGCTATTCTTACCGTAAATGTCCCATAGCCTGATACTTCGACTTCTTTAGTATCGCCAA
>CALVVP010000052.1 GCA_944363895.1 uncultured Bacilli bacterium
GTATTATGACAAGTATACATATAGCAGCGATTGGTCTACCCATAGTCGAGGCAAACTAGGAGACGCTACAAAAGAGACATTGAAGTCTTATGGAAATAGTACAGGCGGATGGTATGATGATTACGCGCGCTTCGTCTACTCTAGTATCTCTTGGTTCCTGCGTGGCGGCGGCTACGGCAATGGTTCTGGCGCAGGCGTGTTCAACTTCAGCTACAACAATGGTAGTGCGAGCAGTGACACGAGCGCGCGTGCCGTCCTCTTCCCATAGATTTCAAACGAAAGTTTGAAATCTATAACTCTTTTCTTTGAATAGGGAAGAAAGTCAAGAAGCAAAGAAAGTAAAAAAGAATAAAAAGGAACAACAAGGTAATGTCCGCCTCCTCCCGTTTAGGGAAGAGGTTTACACTAAATTAACAAATTTAGATGTAAATGTCAAGGTCAAAAGTCATAAAAATGTCATTGTTAAAATATTATAGAAAAGATAGATTATATATGTTATCAAATTGGACGGTTTTTTTAGATAAAGAGTCGATGATTCTGTTAACAGAATATGAGAAGCATTGTTTCTTTTAGCAATATCTTTTTCACTAATTTTATTCATTACCTCTAATTTAATAGATAGTTTAGTATTATTAGAAATATTACGAAATTTATCAACTAAAGAAGAAGCAATGAAAGTTTGATTACAATGTTTGTATTTAAATCTCTGTTTATCTAATAAAATAATAGCATTGTAATTAGAAACTTTAGGAATTTTAACTTTGCAATTTCTTTTCCAATTCCATTTAATAATATCATTAAAACTATTATTTTCTTTACCGCATAATGGGCAATGAGTAGGAATATAGGTAAGAAAAGCTCTAAAAATTTTAGTTTCAACACCATTAATAATTCTAGTTTCTAAACAATTTTCATAAAAATTTATACTAACATCTTTAATATTTAAAATACTTCTAGTATAATTAGATTGAGTCATTTAATCAGATTCTTTCAATGTTTTATTTGCAATTACATTGTATCATAGTTTTCTGATTACTGACTCTTTTTTGTATGTGAAAATAGTGTCGGTAATTCACTCACCAACACTATTTATTATAAAAACGGTTTAATAAATATAAATCGTTTTTTCTTGTCAATAAATATAATTTAATATATAATAATATCAGGTGAATTAACATGAAACAAGAAAACATCCGCAACTTTTCGATTATCGCTCATATCGACCACGGCAAAAGTACCTTAGCTGATCGAATATTAGAAGAAACAGGGGCAATAACTGAAAGAGAAAAACAAGACCAATTATTAGATAATATGGATATTGAAAGAGAAAGAGGAATCACCATTAAATTAAATGCTGTTCAATTAAAATATAAATATGACAACGAAGAATATATCTTGCATTTAATCGATACTCCAGGTCATGTTGACTTTAATTATGAAGTAAGTAGGTCGTTAGCTGCTTGTGAAGGAGCAGTTTTAGTTGTCGATGCTGCCCAAGGAATTGAAGCTCAAACACTAGCTAATTTATATCTAGCTTTAGATAATAATTTAACGATTATTCCAGTTATCAACAAAATCGATTTACCGAATGCTGATATAGAAAAAGTTACTAAAGAATTAGAAGATACCTTTGGCTTTAATAAAAATGAAATCATTTTAACATCAGCTAAAAATGGAATTGGAATTAAAGATTTAATCAAAGCAATTATCGAAAAAATTCCTTCACCTAAAGGTGATATCAATAAACCATTACAAGCTTTAATATTCGATAGTTTTTATGATTCATATCGTGGCGTTGTGGTTTTAATTAGAGTAGTTAATGGTAAGGTAAAAGTTGGTGACAAAATAAAATTGATGGCTACTAACAAAATCGAAGAAGTAGTAGAATTAGGTATTAACTGTCCTAAAGAAATTAAAAAAAATGAATTAGTGGCGGGAGAAGTTGGGTATTTATGTGCTGCAATCAAGGATATTTCCGATATTAAAGTTGGGGATACTATTACTTTAAGTAACAATCCAGCATTAACCATTTTACCGGGATATAAACCAATGAAACCAATGGTTTTTTCGGGTATTTATCCAATCGAAACTTCAAAATATCCTGATTTAAGAGAAGCTTTAGAAAAATTAAAATTAAACGATGCATCCTTACAATTTACCCCAGAAACATCGAAAGCTTTAGGTTTCGGTTTTAGATGTGGCTTTTTAGGATTGTTACATTTAGAGATAATTAAAGAAAGAATTGAAAGAGAATTTAATATCAACTTAATTGTGACAAGTCCTTCAGTTATTTATGAAGTAACTTTAACTGATAATACAGTTATCAACATCGATAGTCCTAGTAAAATGCCGGATAAGGTTAAAATAAAAGATATTAAAGAGCCATATATAAAAACATCAATTTTCGTACCTAATAATTATATTGGTCCAATTATGGAACTATGTCAAGACAAAAGAGGTAATTATATTTCGCTGGAATATTTAGATAAAACAAGAGTAAATATTCATTATGAAATACCTTTATCAGAAATAGTATATGATTTTTTTGATCGCTTAAAAAGTATTTCTAAAGGTTATGCTTCATTTGATTATGAATTAATTGGTTATAAATCAAGTGATTTAGTTAAAATGGATATTTTATTAAACGGCGAAATAGTTGATGCTTTAAGTGTTATCGTGCATAAAGATTTTGCTTATAAAAGAGGAAAAAATATCGTCGAAATATTAAGAAAAATGATTCCAAGGCAACAATTTGAAGTGCCGATTCAAGCAAGTATTAATAATAAAGTTATCGCAAGAGAAACAATAAAAGCAGTCAGAAAAGATGTTTTAGCTAAATGTTATGGTGGGGATGTATCACGAAAAAGAAAATTATTAGAAAAACAAAAAGAAGGTAAAAAAAGGATGAAAATGGTAGGAAGAGTGGAAATACCCGAAGAAGCCTTTTTAGCTGTTTTAAAAGTGGATGAAGAAAATTGACAAATTTATAAAAATAAAATATAATATAGCGCGATTAAGGAGGAATTAACATGGTTAGAGATTTAAAAATTTATGAAAGAGTTTGCCAAGAAGCTGATTACATAATTGTAAATAAAGCGACAGTTCGTCAAACGGCTGAAGAATTTGGTCTTTCTAAATCGACAATTCATCGCGATTTAAGCGAATTATTACCGGAATGGGATGCAAGCTTAAGTTCAAAGGTTAGCGATGTTTTTCAAGAAAATAAATCGCTTCGACATATTAGAGGTGGCGAAGCAACTAGATTAAAATATCTAAAAAAATAAATATTACAGTTTTGTAATTATTTGTTATTTGAAAAAATATATAGTATAATAGTATTTAGAAGTGGTTGGATAGTATGAAAGAAAAATTACAAAATCTTTTCAAAAAAGATCAAGTATTTGCTAAAGGAATATGTTTTGAAAAATTGTTTATCATTTTCCTTATAGCTTCAGTTATTGGTTCATTATATGAACAAATTTTAAATTTATTTTTGGTTTATTCAAGAACTGGGGAGTTAGTATGGGAGTATCGCCGGGGAGTAATATATGGACCATTTAATGTTATTTATGGTTTTGGAGCAGTCTTAATTATTTATCTCTTGGCTGATAAAAAACATAAGTGGTATGAAACATTCCTTTATGGAGCCTTATTAGGCGGCGGAATCGAATACTTAATTGGTTTTTTACAAGAAACATTTACGCAAACAATTTCTTGGGATTATTCCCATAAATTACTTAATATTAATGGTAGAATTACTTTAGAATATATGATTGTTTGGGGATTATTATCTTTTTTATTAGTCAGATATTTATATCCCTTTATATCTAAGTGGGTAGAAAAAATACCTTATAATTTAGGTACTTTATTAACTAGAATCTTGCTTATTTTTATGATTATAAATATGCTTATTTCTTGGGGGGCAATCATTAGACAGACATTGAGAAGAAACAATATTCCGGCTTTTACGCCAGTAGGTGAATTTTTTGACAAACATTATGATGATGAATTTTTAGCCAAATATTTTCCTAATATGTCATATTCGGGCGGTGAATAAATGTTATTTGATTTAATTTGTTTATGCTTTATAATTATGGGAATTAGTCTATTAATTCTTGGTAATATTAATATTAAAAAAAATAAAAATCCTTTAAAAAGAACTAAGACAACTAGTACTAATTTTGCTGTTTTAATACCAGCTCGGGATGAAAGTTTAGTTATCGAAGGACTACTTAAAAGTCTAAAAAACCAAACAATCAAATTTTCTATGCGTGATGTTTATGTTATTGTCGAAACAAAAGAAGATAAAACCGTTGAAATATGTCAAAAATATGATGCGACAGTTATTATAAGAACGACAAAAAGACCAAGAAAAGGTTATGCTTTAGACGAAGCTTTAAACCAAATTAAAAAAGAATATGACTTATATTTTATCTTTGATGCCGATAATATTTTAGATAAAAATTATTTTAAAGAAATGTTAGAAACATATAAACAAGGCTATGATATTGGCGTTGGATATCGAAATTGTAAAAATGGTAACGATAATGTTATTGCCGCTTGTTCTAGTTTAACTTTTTCGATGATTAATACTTTAGGTAATGATTTTCGAAATAAATATAATGCTAATGTAATAGTATCTGGAACCGGGTTTTATATCAAAGGTAGTTGGATTAAAAAATGGCATGGTTATCCATTTAATAGTTTAACAGAAGACTATGAATTAAGCTTATATAGCGTATTACATAATATGACAACTTATTATAATGACCAAGCAGTATTTTATGATGAACAGCCAACTAAATATAAGCAGACTGTCAAACAAAGAGTTAGATGGATAAAAGGTTATTTCCAATCGCGAAAAAAATATATTCCTTTAATCGCTAAAGACATGAAAAATAACCCAAAAAACTATGGTTCAAAATACAGTGCCTGTTTAGGGGTTAGAGCTTATATATATTTAGCTATTGGTATAATTCTTTATATTTTAAAAACTTTAATTTTATTATTTATTAGTATGTTTGATCAAAATATTTCTATTTATATTGTTTTAATGTTTTTATTTATAATTATTTTCATTGCTTATTTAGTTATGATGATTGTCACTATTAAAATGATTAAAAAGGACAAGCTTGACTTAAATAGAAAAATGAAAATCAAAACAATTTTTTATAATCCTATTTATTTAACAACTTATGTTAGCTGTGCTTTAAAAGCTTTATTTAAAAAAGAAGTTGGCTGGGATAAGATTGAACATAAAGTCAATAAAAAAGTTATCTAAAATCGATAACTTTTTCTTTTTTCCTCTATTTCAAAATCTCTAAATTCAGCTGGATATTTCATTTTCAATTCAAATCTTTTTAGTCGATTAGCTTCCTTTAATAATTCCTTAATTTCTTTTAAATCTTTTTGACTTTGCGCTAATCTTTCAATTTTGACATTTAAAGAAGCTAATAAATCATCATTATAACTCATAATATCTCCTTTCGATGAAGAATATTATATATATATTTTATAGATTGTCAAGTTTATTCGATTTCTTTTAAAACAGCTTGGTAAATTTCTTCGTTTTCATTTTTTATTACCACTTCACTTACTTCGTAATTATCTTTAATTGATAGACAAATAGTATAAATAACTTCTTCTAATATATCCTTAGAATCGACATCAGAAAATATATAAGAATTAAAAGTCAATTCTAAAATATCGGGTTGTTCTTCGATTGCTAATAATTCTGTGTTGCTATTTAGATAACTTAACAAATTAGTGTTATAGGCATTAGTGCTCGTTAATTCGTCAATAATAATTCTTATTTTATCACGATTGTCATTTAAATATTTAGTGACGGGAACATAATAATAATTGTCATTATGCTTATTTAAATAATAAATTGTAACTTGATTTATATCATCAGTTTTAGTAAAATCATAAGTCTTATTAATGCCAAAATTACGGTCTAAAGTACTTGGTAAATTTATTTTAGTTTGCGGTAATTTAGTTAAGATATCCCCTTCAATATAAATAATTAATTTATCGACTTCATCAACTGAAGTAACAGTATAAATGATTGCTTCAATCATTTTTTCTTCTAAATCTTTGTTAATATTTAATAATTCTTTGGAAAAATCAATTTTTATTAAGCCTGCTTCATATTTAACACTTAATATTTTAGTATCGCTTGGTAAAATCGATTTAAAACCATTTGGTATCTTATTTTCACCCTCACCACCATTGATTAAAACTTCGACTAATTCTTTGACTTTTTCTTCAATAGAGGTACTATTGACAACAACCTCAGCTTTACCTAAATAATTATAATTATCCAAAAGATAAATACTATTAGTTTCAACTTCTAAATTAACATATTCTAAGTTTTGATCGATATTCAATTTATCATCTTGATTGGGAATTAGATAAATTAATAGAAGCGCAAATAGGGCAGAAGAGGCAATAATTATCTTTCTAATCATCTTTCTTTTTAACATAAAATCACCTATTTAATATTATGAAAAAAAAGGTTGTTTATACCTTTTTATAATGAAATTTCCTTTAATTTTAAAAGTTCTATGACAGCACCAGCTCGACCTTTAACTCCCAATTTCTGCATAACATTGGAGATATGATTTCTGACTGTTTTCTCACTTATTCCTAACTTTTTGGCAATTTGTTCAGTTGAACGATTTAATACTAACAGGTCAAAAACTTGTTTTTCTCTTTTGGTCAAAACACTTTTAGACATAATTCCCTCACTTCCTTGGGTGGTTTATATTTCTTCATATTATTCTATGTACCATTTATAAATAAGTGAGGGAAAAAGCAATAATTATGAAGTAAATTTAACTGTTATGTATTTTGGACTTTCATACTGTTCTTGAACTGTTCGCATAATTTTATTAGCTAAATCACTATCATTTTCTGCTTTATTTATAACAATTTCAATTTGATCATTTCTTATTTTAACAAAAGAATCTAATTGATAAACCTCTTTAATTTTACTTTCTAATTTTTCTTCTTCACCTTTATTGATATTTAATTCTTTCATTTTATCAAAAGCGGCATTTTTTTCTTCGATAGTAGATTCATCACTATTAAGAATTAATTGTAAATTTTCCATTTCCTTTAATAATTCTTCTTCGGCTTCTACTCTTAAAGCGACTAAGACAGTACTTTCTGTAACTGTTGTCGTTGGGGTTTCATTATTTTCATTATCAGTATAATTTGCATTAGTATTTAATAACAATTCACTTGGCATCGTAATATAATAAACACTTAAAACTAAAATAAGACTAAATAAAGTTAAAAACCAAATACTTTTTTTATTAATCATAATTATTCCTCCATAATCTATTAAATTATATGAAGATAATTATAAAATATTATTAAAAAAGTGTTCATTTTTCTAAACTATATGATATAATATTAATGGCTTTTTTAAACCGTTGGACATTCGGGGAT
>CALVVP010000053.1 GCA_944363895.1 uncultured Bacilli bacterium
GCAATTTTACCAGCATCTTTAGTTGCTTGTCTTTGGGCATCGTTAAAATATGCAGGAACAGTAATAACGGCTTTAGTTACTTTTTCTCCTAGATAAGCTTCAGCTGTTTTCTTTAAATCACCTAAAATCATAGCCGAAATTTCTTGTGGAGTATATTTTTTACCATTTGCTTCTACTTTCTTGTCAGTACCCATCAATCTTTTAATTGAATAGATAGTATCTTTGTTAGTTATCATTTGTCTTTTAGCTGCTCCACCAACGATAATTTCACCGTTTTTAAAAGCAACTACGGAAGGAGTTGTTCTTTCTCCTTCGGGATTAGCGATAACTTTAGCTTCTCCCCCTTCATAAACTGCGACACAACTGTTAGTTGTACCTAAATCAATACCTATAATTTTACTCATATATAATCATCCTTTCATTCACTAACTTTAACCATTGCTGGTCTTATAACTTTTCCTTTTAAAATATAACCTTTTTGTAATACTTCAAGAACCATACCAGGAGCAACACCTTCTCTTTTTTCAGTCATAATTGCTTCGTGGTAAACCGGGTCAAAAGGTTTATTGTTACCATCAATTTCTACCACACCATAACTTTTTAAAATGTTGACGAAATTGCAGTAAATCATTTTAAAGCCTGATAAGAATTTTGATACTTCATCATCTAAATTAGTATCATCCATACTTATTGCTCTTTCAAAATTATCTAAAATTGGTAATGTTTCTTTAATTAAATCTTCATTACAAAATTTAAGTAATCTTGCTTGTTCGTCCTCTAATCTTTTACGATAATTAATAAATTCAGCTTTACTTCGTAAAAGTTCATCCTCTAATTCTTTGATTCTTTTTTCATGAGGAGGTAGAGGGTGTTCATGATTTTTATTATGTTCATCATGTTTGCCGTGTTCATCATGAGGTCCATGATGTTTATGCGGTTTTTTTGGATGTTCGTGATTTTTATGTTCATCATGAACTTTTTGTTCATCTATTTTTTGATTCTCATGTTTTACTTCTTCCATTATTTACCTTCTTTCTTTAATGTTTTCTTTAATATATTCTAATAATGTAATAACACGATCATACTCCATCCTTTTCGGCCCGACTAAGGCAATTGTTCCTTCTTCACCTTGAGCATCATATTTCATTTTAATGATTGTTACATCATCGTCAAAGTCGGTTTCACTGCCGATATAAATATTGATACCATTATCATTTTCTTCGATTTTATTGACAATTTCTTTATCTTCAAATTTACTTATGATATCTCTTATCTTATCAGCATTATTAAATTCTGGTTGCATTAAAATATTTTTTCTACCGGTCATGGTGACACTGGCATCATGAGCAAATTCACTGAAAGCATTATAAAAGGCATTATACAATACTTCGTGTTGTTTTACATACATGCCAATAATTGGTTTAACTTCATACTCTAAAACTTTTCCTACTTCATTTAATTGTGTACCAATAATCATTTTATTAATCAATTCAACTGTCTGTTTGATATCATTCATTGATACATTTTCTTCGATTGTTAAGTTGCGATGTTCAACATGACCTTTATCGGTTATGACAATAGCAATTAAGTTATGCTCATTTATAGGAACTACTTCTACTTTACTAACACAGTTTTCTTTCGATGATTTTCCTAAGACAATCGCTGTTAAATGGGTCATTTCTGAAACTATTTCCATACTTTTATTAATATAATCATCTAACATTAATGATGAATTATGAAAGATTGTTTGTAACTTCAACATATCATCACCAGTTAATTTTTTGGGTTCCATAATATGGTCGACATAATAACGATATCCTTTTTCACTCGGAATCCGACCAGAAGAGATATGGGTTTTTTCTAGTAAACCATTTTCTTCTAAATAACTCATTTCATTTCTAATTGTTGCACTAGAACAATTTAATGCATCACATATTGATTTAGAACTAACTGGTCTAGCAGTTTTAATGTAGTCCTCGACAATTATTTTTAATAAATCTGTTTGTCGTTTATTAAGCATTTATTTCACCACCTTTTAGCAGTCTATTTTCTTAACTGCTACTTCATTATACTATTATATGTTAGCATTGTCAATATATGAGTGCTAAAAAATGAAAATTTCACAAAAATTTAACAAAAAAAGCTATTGTTTGGTTTTCAATAACTTTATTTTTAATTATCTTTATTTTGTAATTTAGTTAAAGTGCTTTGAATGACATTGGAAGCAACATTTTCAACAGGATACCAACCACATTCTGTCATTTTATTATATAGTAAATGTTGTAATTTTAAAGTTTCTTCTAAACCATATTTTAAAGCTTGATGAACTTTTTCATTTGCTGCTTCTAAAGTGCCATGAACATAAACTTCCATATTACTTTTAAGTAATAAAAGCATATTTTCCATCAACAATTGGTCATTCATGATAATTCACCACCTAATAAATTCATCAATGCTGTTTTGATATCTTGATGTATTTTTAATTGGCCACTTAAAAAATTTTTAAGTTCCGTATTTTGTAATAAATTGATTGTTTCATTTACTATTTTAATTAAGTTTTGTTCATGGCCAACAGCGTCTTCAACATATAATAATTCTTTTTGGGTCATATTTAATTCCTCCTTTAATACTATTATGAATCTTTTTTTAAAATTTAAACAAAAAATTAATTAATCTTATAAAAATGTTCATAATAATAATGGTGAATAAATATGATTTACATAATTATTTTTCTTTTGAAAATTTTAGAAAACACTTTAGGAACATTAAGATTAATCATCGTATCCAATGGCAAAAAGATAGAAGGTGCGACTTTAAACTTTATGTTAGCAATTGTTTGGGTTATTTCCACTAGCATGGTCGTTGTCGATAATAATATTTATAAAATATTAGTATTTGCTTTTGGTTCATTAATTGGTAGCTATATAGGAAGTATTTTAGAAGAAAAAATTGCTTTAGGAAATAATATGTTATTTATTGTCAGTAAAAAAAATAATCTAATTAAAGAAAAATTAAAAGACTTAGATTATGATAATTATTCTATTACCGATGATATTTTAATGATTATGACTCCGCGTAAAAAAAGAAAGGAAGTTATTGATTTAATATTAAAAATTGATAAGCAAGTCAAAATTATTTCGGAAACCGCTAAACAATTAGTTTTTAAATAAATAAGGATTATCGGTAATAATATTGTATGTTTCTAAATCGGCTTTTTTTTCATTAATCGTCCATAAGAAAGTTTCTTTTTTATTATATATTTTTCGGTATTTATAAGTTACAATATTAAAATTAAAATGATTATATTTTCTTTTAATATTAAGACCACTACCTATAATTAAACCGCAATTATTAAATTTAGTTTTAAAATATTTAATTAAATGATAATTAAAACTAGCTATATAAATATTTAATTTATAATTTTTAATTATGTTATAAACAATATCGACAAATAATTTAAAATTGTCACTTTCCTCTTTTAATTCAATCACTATTTTTTTATTGTTATTAATATTATCTAATAATTCTTTTAATGTACAAATTTTACTAGGGTTTTCTTTAGTTCCAAAATTATATTTTAGTAGTTTTTTATATTTCATTTTTTTGACAATTCCCCTACCATCACTAACTAAATTAATAATTGGGTCATGAATAATAACTATTTTTTTATCTTTGGTAATTCTAATGTCAAATTCAATGCCATCGATAAAATCTAAGCTTAAAGCAGTAAGCAAAGCTTGTTTAGTATTAGGCTTATATTTACTTATATTACTTCCACGATGTGATATTATTTGCATAACTTCACCTAATAAAATGATATTCAAAAAACCTGAAATTTTATTCAGGTTTTAAATTAGCTTTAATGTATTGGCATATTTTTTGATTTATTTCGTCGATCGATAGCATTTTCCCATCTTTACTACATTCGATGGTTTTAAAACCATATAAATCGACTAATTCTAAATAAGCTTTTTCGGCATTAATTAGATGTTGTGGGTTAGATTCGTGTTGGTCAAATTTTTCTTCTCTATTTTTTCTTATTTCTAAAGAAACTTCATAAGGAACATGTAAAAATATTTTAAGGTCAGGTTGCGGTAATTCTAAAAAATCAAATTCCAATTTTTCAATCCATTTATAAGTTTCTAATCTTTGCTTTTGATTGCTTATTTTACCAGCTTGATGTGCCATATTTGAATATATATAGCGGTCTAATATAACATTGTAGCCTGCATCTAGTAAGGCGATAATTCGATCGATATTATATTTGCGATCAGCAGCATAATATAAAGAAGCAATTTTAAAATCAACATTACTAGCGCCTTCTGGGAACCAGCCTTCACAAACAGCTTCTTTTCCTAAATAAGGTCCCGCAATTATTTTGCCAGTTGGACTGTCATAGCAAGGAAATGAAAAATATTTAAAATTATATTCTTTTAGATTCTCAATTATTTTTTTACTTTGTGTTTCTTTACCGGAACAATCAGTTCCTTCAATAACAATTATTTTCCCTTTTTTCTTTTTAGATGAAATACATTCATTTGTTATCATACTACCACCATTTTAATTTTATATTAATTAAATATCCAAGTCAATAAAATTAACTAAAATTGTATTAGAAACATAAATATATTTAGAATTTATTTTTAAATGATTATCATTTATAATTAGTTTACCTTCTTTTAACAACTGTTTAACAATAGCAATATTTAAAATATCGATATTATATTTTTCTTTAAACTTTAAAATATTAATTCCGACTAATTTTCTAAACCCTAATATAAACTCATTTTCGATTGTTTCTTTTTTGGATAATTTATGACTTTCTAATATATAATTACCATTTAAATAATTTTGATAAGATTTAGTATTATCATATCGATAACCATCAATATAACCCGATGCTCCTATGCCAAAGCCATAATATTCTAAATTATTCCAATAGACTAAATTATGTTTAGAATAATATCCATCTTTAGCATAATTACTTATTTCATAATGAACATAGTTATTGAGTTTTTGATTAATTAATTGATACATTTGATAATCTAAATCTTCATCGATATTAGTTACATTATCGATATATATTTTAGTATGCGGTTCGATTATTAAAGAATAAGTTGAAATATGATTAACATCTAAACTTAAAACAAAATCTAAATCAACTTCTAATTCGTCTAAAGTTTGACCAGGCATTCCATACATTAAATCAATATTAATATTAAAATCATATTGTTTTAATAAATTAACTAAATTAATTACTTGTTCTTTAGTATGATTTCGATTTAAAAATCTTAAATGTTTAGAATTAACAGTTTGAACACCAACACTAATTCGATTAACGCCATATTGTTTTAATAGTTTAATTTTTTCTAAACTTAAATCGACATTAGTTTCAATTGTAAATTCTATCTCTTTAAAATTAAATAATTTAGTTAATTGCAATAATTTTTCTAATTGCTTGACATTTAAAGATGTCGGTGTTCCCCCACCAATATAAATTGTATTGATTAATTCCCCTTTATATCTTTTTTTTATTTCTTTTTCGAGCGCTATTAAATAATTATCGACCCATTTTTCATTGTAATAAAATTTACAAAAATCACAGTAAGAACAAATTGTTTTACAAAATGGAATATGCATATAAATAGACATTTAAATCAACTACTTTCATTAGTATAATTATTTTTATAGAAAATGCACAATATTTTTAAAAAATTGTGCATTTTTTGTTTTTTTTGACTACTTTTGCACAATGATTGTGCATTTTTGACGAAATACCTACTGAAATGTGAATATTTAGTTTATAAAACTTTAAATATACACATTTATAGTCAAACTCACAAAACAAATTAATTTACATTTTAGATAAACAAGACCAAAAACAAGACCAGTAAAAATAAAAACCCTTATAAAATAAGGGATAATATACAGATGGTGTCCCAGAAGGGATTCGAACCCCTGACCGCTGCCTTAGAAGGGCATTGCTCTATCCAACTGAGCTACTGAGACAAATCAATTGGAACATAATAATTATATACCATATTAATTTAATATTCAAGACTTTTTCTTTATTTTTTTTTAAATAATTGATATAATTATATAAAGAAAGGTGATATTTTTGAAAAAAGTACGTAAAGCAGTTATCCCCGTAGCTGGTATGGGAACTAGATTTTTACCAGTAACGAAATCAGTCCCTAAAGAAATGCTACCAATTATTGATAAACCAACGCTACAATATATCGTTGAAGAATGTGTCGCAAGTGGTATCGAAGAAATATTATTTATTACTAGTCCATATAAAAGAAATGTCGAAGATCATTTTGACCAAAGTTTTGAATTAGAAACTAGATTAGAAAGAAATAACAAATTAAAAGAACTAGAAATTGTACAAAAAATTTCTAAAATGTGTAAAATTTATTATACAAGACAAGGAGAACCATTAGGAAGTGGGCATGCTATTAAACTAGCTAAAAACTTTATCGGTGATGAACCATTTGCTGTTTTATATGGCGATGATTTAATGAAGTCTAAAACACCTGTTTTAAAACAACTAATCGATGTTTATAATCAATACGATTGCAATGTCATTGGTGTGCAAGAAGTCGATAAAAGCTTAGTCTATAAATATGGTATTATTGAGTTTGAACAAGGTGATAAAATTAAAAGCATCATTGAAAAGCCTAGTGTTGAAGAAGCTCCAAGCAATTTTGCAGGATTAGGAAGATATATTGTTAAACCAGAAGTATTTGAAGAATTAGAAAAATTAGCTAAAGGAAAAGGCAATGAATATCAATTTACTGATGGTATGTTAGCTTTAATGAAAAAGCAAGATTTTTATGCCTGCAAATTCGAAGGAACTTATTACGATATTGGTAATCAATTAGGATATTTAAAAGCTAATATTGCTTTTGCTTTAGATAGAGATGACTTAAAAGACGATTTAAAAGCATTTTTAAAAGAGATTAACGACTAATCTCTTTTATTTTGAATATTATCTAATAATAATTTAATAAATTCATCTTTACTAACAGTAATCGTTTCTTCACTACCATGTTTACGATAACTAATTAAATTATCATCCATTTCTTTTTGACCTAAAATAAGTGTAAAAGGATATTTATTAATGACACTCTCACGCATCCGATACCCTACTTTTTCTTCCCGGTCATCTAATTTAACGCGAATATTATTTTCTAATAACTCATGATAAATCTCTTTAGCATATGCTAAATGATATTCATTATTAACAGGAATAATATTAACTTGAACTGGCGAAAGCCAAGTTGGAAAAGCACCTTTTGTTTCTTCAATTAAAAATGCTGTAAAGCGATCAAAGGTTCCAAGAATTGCCCGATGAATAACGACAGGAACTTGTTTTTCACCTTTATTATCAATATAAGTCAATTCAAATCTTCTAGGTAGTAAAAAATCTAATTGACAAGTCGATAAAGTTACTTCAGGACCAACTGCGGGTTTAACTTCTACATCCAATTTTGGCCCATAAAATGCAGCTTCGCCGATGGCTTCAAAATAAGGTATTTCTAATTCTTTTAAAACTTCTCTTAATTTATTTTCCGCATTATTCCACATTTCATCATCGTCGAAATATTTTTCTTTATCATAAGGATCGCGCAACGATAATCTAAATTTATAATCTTTAATTCCAAAATCCTTATAAACTTCTAAAATTAGATTGACGACTTGTTTAAATTCATCTTTAATTTGTTCAGGAGTGACAAATAAATGTGCATCGTTTTGACACATGCATCTGACTCTTTCAAGACCTTTTACAGCTCCGGAAGCTTCATATCTAAAATCAGTGGCAAATTCCCCTATTCGAACAGGTAAATCGCGATAAGAATGTAATTTATTTTTATATACTAACATATGATGAGGACAATTCATTGGTCGTAAAACAAATTCTTCATCATCAACTTTCATCATCGGAAACATATTTTCTTTATAATGATCCCAATGACCACTTGTTTTATATAAATCAACGGTTCCCACACAAGGAGTATAGACATGATTATAACCTAAACTTCTTTCTTTTTCATAGATGTAATTTTCTAATTGTTTGCGGATAATTGCTCCATTAGGTAGCCAAAGTGGCATTCCCGCACCGACAAGTTCATGATTCATATATAATTCTTGTTCTTTACCAATTTTACGATGATCTCTTAATTTAGCTTCTTCTAAATGTGTCAAGCATTCATTTAAATCTTCTTCATTTTCAAAACAAACCCCATAAATTCTTTGTAACATTTTATTTTTAGAATCACCTTTAAAATAAGCACCACTTACTTTAAGTAACTTAAAATATTTTAATACTTTAACACTTTCAACATGTGGTCCACGGCAAAGATCGGTAAAATCACCTTGGGTATAACAAGAAATAACAGTATCATCACTCATATTATTGATTAAATCAATTTTATAAGGATCATTTTTAAACTTTGCTAAAGCTTGCTCTCTTGTTAATTCTTCGCGATAGATTCTCTTACCATCTTTAGCAATCTTCTTCATTTCTTTTTCGATTTTTTCCAAATCTTCCTCTTTTATTACTTCATCACCTAAATCGATATCATAATAAAAACCTTCTTCGATAACAGGTCCAACCCAAAATAAAGCTTTGGGATATAAATGTTTAACGGCTTGCGCTAAAAGATGAGCACAGCTATGATTTAAAACATTTAATTTTTCATCTTATTTAATATTTTTTAACATAATCTTTTCCTCCTAATTCTGATATTTTCGCATAACGATTAATTTCTTCTAAAATAGTAATCGTCCCTTCAATTTGATCTTTTTCGTATAGAAGAACTTGCATTTTTCCCCATATACTGACCAATTCAGATAATTTATTAATTCTAATTTTTTTCAATTCGATAATTTGTTTTTCAATCGAACCAAGACTTTCTATTTTTTTTAAAATATGCGGGTTAAGATATGGGGCGATATGACCATAACAATCCATAACTAATAAGATTTTATTAGCTAAAACTAATTCAGCGTTAGTCGCTGCAAATTCAAATGACAAAGCTAGAACATAAGGATTATTAAAACTTTTAAGTTGCCGATGCGTTAAACGCGAACATTTAACATAATTGCCATCATTCAAATAATTAACAATAAAGTCCTCCATTTTTAAAGTATCTTTGGTTTTATCAAACCGACTTAAATCTTTTTTCTTCATAAATTACTCCCCCCAAAATATAAAAACACTCCTAAATAAAGGAGTGTTCAAAACACGGTACCATCCTAATTGGAACTTAATTTAAATAACGGCTTTAACCGGAATTCTCTTTCGAGTTCTACTCCTAGGTAGTAGCTTTTAAAATTTATTATTGGTCTTCCACCATCACCAACTCGCTAACAACAATCTTTTAAAAGTCATGTCCTAATCAATGTATTTATCAATATTTTAACATATTCATCTTTTTTGTCAATAAGTTTTAATATTTAAATTATAAATATTATTAACTTTTTCTTCTAAGTTTTGAGGAACAGTAATCGTATTTTTATCGCCATCAGAAATATAACGATTATCCTCTAAATATTTAAAACTTTTTTCGATATCCCAATCATTACCATTATCATCCCAAGCTCTTATCCGTTTTAAAAAAGTTTTATCAAAGTTTAAACTAAAAGGCGAAGTTTCAGGCATCCAACCAACTCTTAAAGCCGCTTCTGTCTTATATTCTTGACCATTATAAATGCCGTTTAAAATTACGGAAAAATTTTCATGACTTTTATCATACGGTGAACCAAATGGTAAAGCTACGATATTGACATACTTACCAGGAATATATTTATCTAATAAATTATATAAGCTACCAATTTCTTGAGCTGATTTTTCTTGAGAAATAGTCGTGAAATCAGCATGGGAATAACTATGATTACCAATATCATAACCATGACTAACTAACCAATTTAATATTTTTTCATTATATTCACTTTGATTAAATAAACCACCATTGACAAAGAATGTCGCTGTCACATTAAAATCAGGATATTTTTGTTTAAATTCTTCTAATACACCAACAGCTGAATTAGGATCGATAATAATCTCACCATTTTCATCTAAGCCGGTTACCCTAATACTATTTTCTAAACCATCATCAAAGGTTAAAATGATGGGACTAAAGCCCGCTTCAACATCAATTATACCATTAATATAGTCTTCTAATCTAATCATGCGATAACCACTATTATAATAAAATTCTAAATCTTTAACAAAAGCTTCTTTAGTTCTTTGGTAACCATCTTTATCAACATTACCACCAGTATATTCATTATCGGTAATATTGTGAATACCGTGATACATCATAATCGGAACTTCGCCTAATTCGTTAACTTGCAACTCTTCATAGTTAATTCCTAAAGATACATAAATAATTAAAGTTTCATTTTCTTTTATTTCTTTATTTACTTCGATACTTTGTTTGAAAATTTTATCTTTTTCTAAAACATTATTTTCCTCTTCAATAACTAAATTTAAATTATGTTCTTGAGCAAATGTTTTAGCTTCATCAAGAGTTTTATTAGTTAAATCTATCATTAAATTGGTTTCTTTTGACGGTTTTACCAAATAAATAATCCCAGCAATAACTAAAATTAAAATTATAACAACAATAATAATACGATCAATCCTTAATTTTCGTTTCATAATCTCACCATTTTATATTATACACCCAATCAATAATTTTATAAAGACATAAAATGATATTAGGTGATTTATATGTTTCATAGGTGGTCGAGAAATACTTGGTGTCTATGTTTATTAGCTTTAATTATTATCTTCTGTTGGCAAGTTTTTATCACATTTTTTCTTATCAGTCGTTTTAATTTAATTTTATTATTTATTCTATGGCTACTTATTTTATATGCTTTGTTCCACATAATATGGTGAAATTAGATTTTCTGTTTTATATAATAAATCCATCATTTTACTTATTTCACTTGTCATAAGATAGACACTTTTATCTAGTTCTAATTTAGGTGGCATAGCAATTAAAATAAATAATAACTTTCTTTCATCTTTTTGTAAGGGATAACTTTGTTCATAATATTTTAAAATATCTTCAAAATTATAATCTAAACCATGACGTTTATATAAAATATATAAATCAAAAATTGGTATTCCGATTTTAGCTTTATCCCAACTAATTAAATAACTATTTTCATTTTTTATAAAATGACTTAAATCTAAATTATTGTGTAATACTACTACTCGCTGTTTAGTTTTTTCTTTAATTAAATCATACCAATTGTCAACCTCATAATTACAAAAATTTAAAGCATTAAAAATTCTGGTAATATTTCTAGCTAACATATATTCACTAGGACTCATGTAGACATGAGTATCAATTAAAGTAATTAAATCAGTATAATAACTATTTAAATATTCAATATTATTTTTAATATCTTCATAGATTTGTTTGTAATCATCAAAGTCGACTTCTTTATAATGTGTTGTTTTGTTATGAAGTAAACTGATTAAATTAATTAAATCCAACATTTTTTGTTCATTTGGATAATCTGTATCATCTAAATACTCAGTAATTTCATATTCTTCCTCTTCATCACTTAAAACTTTCGGATAATAATTAAAACTGCGTGATCTTAAATAGTCGAAAATTTTTTTATCTTTTGATCTCTTTTTAATCACAAAACGCCCCATCTCTGTATCAACGATGGTTGCTTTACCATTAGTTATATAGCGATGGGGTTTTAATTGATATTTTTTTAATAATTCATTAATTTGTTTCATGAACCGCTGGTATGATTAATTTATCGCCTATTTTAAGTTCACTGACATCATTATATTGTTCCAATAATTCTTTACTAACATTGTATTTTAAACTAATGCTTTCTAAAGTATCACTTTCTTTAACAATGCAAACTTTATATGTGGCATAAGTTTCATTACTATCATCAAAATTGTCAAACAAGGTTTTTACTTCTTCAGTATTTAATCTTGTCATTTCTTCTTTTTCAGGTAATGGTTCTTTAGTTGATGGTTCTTTAGTTGATGATACTGGTGTTATGTTTTCTTCTTCATATTTAAACGGTGGTAGTATTTCTTCTTCTTTTAAATTATCTAAGCCAATTTCAATGCTGATACTTAATAAATTGTCATTAACTATTTCATAATAAAAATCATCGATGGTAATGTTTAAGTTATCTAAAATATAGCGTTCACTCATCTCAATATTAACTGGAATATTATATTTAAATTCTTCAGTATTGACACTTGTTTCATTTATTTTATAACTACCACTGATAACTAAATTCCCTTTAATCGTGCGATTTTCTAAATTAAGTTCATGGTCTAAAGCAATACTAGTTATTTCGGCAATATTGGTTTTAAAAGCTATATCCTTTTTTAAAGGTACGGTTTTTTTCATCTTATCACTCCCATTAAATTATATGAAAAATAAGATGTTTTATACGAATAAAATACATTTTAAATATTTTTTAAGTTTTTAATATGTTTATTAATTTGTTTTTTTATAAATGTTCTAATTTTTAATGGATTGCTATTATCGATATGGTTTAAATTATATTCTAAAACTTTTTTTGTTCTTTTTGTAAATGTAGGATTACTTAATAAAATAGGACAGTTTAAAAGTAAATCATTTAAACTAGCAAAATAAAATTCATCATTAGCTAATAATTCAATATTATCATTAAACATATCATCATTTATTTCATCAGAAAGGTAAGTAAGAAAGATAAAATCATAACCAAGCGATCTTTTGACAAAATCTTCATATTCATAATATTTAGCATAAGAAATAGTCCGTTTTAATTTTATTTCGGTTCTTACGACTAATTCTGTTAATATCCATTCTTCAATGTTAGTTTCCTCATCAGTTTGATTAAGTTTTATAATCAAATCGTTAAAAATATCGTAATAATATTTTTTTATTTCCATATTACTGTATTTAGCATCCATTCTAATATGATTAATCAAATTATACAGTCTTGTTTTTATCGTTAAATCGCGATATGGCGAGTCTAAGGAAGTATATGTTTCAACATAGTCAATTAATAAAGCAATAAAATATAGGTCAAAAACATAGGCATCAAAACAACCCTGATTAATGTTTTTATATATTTCATCGTTATATAAATAACTTTGTAATAATTTGCTATAGTAATAGACTTTAGTTTCTTCATTTTTAAGCATTTTTAATCACCTTGTAAATCTCTTTAAAATTTTTTACTTTAATAAAATTAATATTATCTTTAACTTCGGGTGGTAATTCTTCTAAATCTTTTGTATTTTCCGAAGGAATGATAATTGTTTTGATGCCACTTCTTAAAGCACCAATCGTTTTTTCTTTTAAACCACCGATGGCTAAAACTTGACCTCTTAAAGTAATTTCACCGGTTAAAGCTAAAGTATTGGAAATTTTGGTTTTAGTTAAAGCACTTAAAATAGCTAAAGTTAAAGCAATACCGGCACTTGGACCATCTTTTTTAATAGCTCCTTCAGGAACATGAATATGAATATCATTATTAATTAATTGATTATAATCGATATTATAATATTGATAATTGGATTTTAAATAGCTTAAAGCAATTGAAGCGCTCTCTTTCATAACATCGCCTAGACTACCAGTTAAAATTAAATTTCCTTTACCTTTAAAATAATTAACTTCAATTGGTAATATATCTCCACCATAAACCGTATAAGCTAAACCATTTACTACACCAATTTTAGCTTTAGTTTTGGTGTTGAATTTATATTTTTCTTTTCCTAAATATTTTTCTAAAACTTTTTCGGTAATATTAATTTTATTTATTTTTATATTATTTAAAACAATTTGAGTAATAATTTTTCTAACTATTTTATCTAGTTGACGCTTTAATTCTCTTACCCCAGCTTCTTTAGTATAATTACGAATTATTTTTAAAATAATATCATCACTAATATGGACAAAATTTTCTTTTAAACCGTTTTCTTTAAGAATTTTGGGTAATAAATGATGAGTAGCGATATCTAATTTTTCAAATTCGGTGTATCCAGAAATATTAATTATTTCTAAACGATCTTTTAAAGCTTCCGGAATATCTTCGATATAATTAGCGGTTAAAATGAATAAGACATGGGATAGGTCAAAGTCTTCTTCGATATAGTTATCACTAAAATATTGGTTTTGTTCAGGGTCTAAAACACTTAACAAACTATTAACTGGATTGTTGTAATCATGACTCATCTTATCAATTTCGTCGATTAAAAATAAAGGATTACTACTTTTAGCTTTTTTTAAAGAAGTGATAATTCTTCCGGGACTAGCGCCAACATAAGTTTTGCGATGACCTAATATTTCTGATTCATCTTTGATGCCACTAACAGATATTTTAACAAAATTTCGCTTCATCGCATTAGCGATACTAAAAGCTAAACTAGTTTTGCCGACTCCTGGTGGACCAACTAGACAAATAATCGGACTATTGTTATTTTTACTTAATTGTTTGACTGCTAGATATTCGATAATTCTTTGTTTGACATCTTCTAAACCATAATGGGATTGGTCTAAAGAAGTTTTAACACTTTTTAAATCGTTATTATCTTCGGTAAAAATATTCCATGGTAAATCTAATAACCATTCAATATAATCTCTAATAACATTAACTTCTGGTGACATATTAGAAACAGTTTCATAACGATAAAGTTCAAAATTTAATCTTTCTTTAACTTTTTTAGGACAAGCAATTTTTTCAATCCGTTTTTTAATCTTGGTAATTTCACTATCTTTAGTTGATGATTCACCTAATTCTTCCTTAAGTAATTTTATTTTTTCTTTTAGTAAATATTCTTTTTGACTATCATCCATTTCTTTACGAATTTTCATATCGATGTCGCGTTCAATTTGAAACATTTCTTTTTCTTGATAAATATCTTTTAATAACATTTCGCCGCGAATTAGTGGTAAAGTAGTATTTAGATATTCTAATACTCTTTCTTTATTACTTATTAAAGTAGGAACAACGATGTCGGTAAATTTGTCTAAACTTTTTTCTTTTTCAATTAAAGATACCATACTATTACTAATATAAGGGATATTTTTAACATAACTTTTAATCTCTTTAACTAATTTATTAATTATTATTTCTTCATTAGCCACTTTTTCAATTTTAATTTCACTAACAATTGATTCTAATGGCTCTTTTAATTTGTTTAAATTTAAAAATTCAATAATATTAACTCTTCTTAAACCTTTGATATCAACTCTAGTATTGCCATTAGGTAGTACTAAATTGTTTTCTATTTTCGATAAAACACCGATTTTAGGTAGTTTTTTATTATCGTATTCACTAACTACTAAAATATAGTTATCGTGAAATAATAACGACATATCGATAACATTATTATCGGTGTTTTTAGCATCAAATTCTAATTTTAAAGTATTTTGTGGTAATAACACAATACCTCTTAAAAGGATAACTGGTAAATTATATTTTTTCAAATCAATCACTTCCTTTTAAACTGTTTACTATTATAGCATAAAAAAAGAATTATTCATCTATTTATCGATATTTTTATTAAAATACCAATTTTTCGTTTAATAATTCTTCTAAATTAACAATTTCTAAATCTTTTGAATTAATATATTCGATAATTAAAGGTAATTGTTCGAGCGTTGTTTTATTGATTTTTAAAGTGATAATACTCCCATTTTTTAAATCTTTTTTTATTTCAATCAAAGGATTAACATTAGTAATAATACTAGGATTTATCGTATAACTTTGATTATTTTTACAAATATCAAGTATTTCTTGATTATCTGTTTCCGTATAACAATAAGTATGATTTTGTTTTCCTATCTTTGTCACAATGGTGTTCATCCAACTAATCCCACTAACATTGTATTTATAGTTATAGCCTAAATTACCAATTAAGAATCCTTCATTAATTAAAGTAATTATTTTTTCATTATTGTCTTCAAACCAATTGCCATCAGTATAAAAAGTACTACTTATACTATATTGGTTTAAAATATTAACTATTTCATCGATATAATCATTTTCTTCGACTAAAAACAATAAACTGACCTCTTTTTTTTGGGGATTACCACTTACAATATATTTATCATACATTTTATTTATACTAATCTCTGGTTTAATTTCTTTATAAACTAGTAAATTACTGTTAAAACTATTTATTTTTTTCATTTTCCTATAACTTTTTTTGATATCGATTTCTTGGCCGGATATTCCAGGAATAACATCATTATTATTGATTATTGCATTAATTGGTTCAATTTTATATTGTTCGGCAATTACTTCTATTTCGTTTAAAATTTCATCATTTTCTTTAATAACAGTTGTTATTTTTTCCGTATATAGAAAACTAAAACAAATTAAACTGATTAATCCGATTACTTCAAATGTTTTTTTCAAAATATCACCTAATAAACTATATGAAATTATTCTAACTTTTTCACCATTTTAGGTATATTTCATAGACTAAATTGAAAGGAGAATTTTTATGTATCCAAATTATCAGAATGTACCAAATAATTATATGCCTAATTATAAAAATAACCCTAATATGTCATACCCTAATAATGAAAGATTTATTGGTGGATTTGCTTTCCCATTTTTATTAGGTGGAGTAACCGGTGCTGCTTTAGCTCCTAATTTTTGGCGGCCACCATATAATCGTCCACCATACCCATACCCACCTTATCCATACTATGGACCATATTATCGTTAAAAAAACTAGAAATTTCTAGTTTTTTATTTTGCTTCTTCTTGAGCTCTTGTTTCCCGAATGACAATGACTTTAATTGTTCCGGGATATTGTAGTGTCTCTTCAATTTTATTTTTAATATCGCGTGCCACTTTATAACTAGTTGCATCATCGATTTTATCAGGTTTAACAATAACTCTTAATTCACGACCAGCTTGCATTGCATAAGATTTTTCAACTCCAGGAATTTCATTGCCAATTTTTTCTAATTCATGTAATCTTTGAACATAATTTTCCAATGAATCGTTTCTAGCACCAGGACGAGATGCGGATAGGGCATCAGCTATTGCCACTAAAACAGATATAACGCTAGTAGCTTCTTTATCACCATGATGTGATTCGATCGCATTAATAACAATTTCGTTTTCTTTATATTTTTTAGCTATATTAGCGCCTAATTCAACATGTGAACCTTCCACTTCATGGTCGATAGCTTTTCCGATATCGTGGAATAAACCGGCTCTTTTAGCTAAAGCAACATTTTCGCCTAATTCTCCAGCCATAATACCAGCTAAATGAGCTACTTCAACCGAATGTCTTAAAGCATTTTGCCCAAAACTGGTTCTAAAGTATAATTTACCTAACAATTCTTGTAGTTCGGGATCGACTTTAGTAATTCCTAATTCAAATAAAGCTTCTTCCCCATATTCTAACAATTTAGCTTTCATCTCTTTAACTGTTTTGTCGTAAATTTCTTCAATTCTTCCTGGATGAATTCTTCCATCTTTAATTAAAGCTTCGATGGCAACGCGTGCTATCTCACGACGATATGGATCAAAACTTGATAAAACAATGGCTTCCGGAGTATCATCGATAATTAAATCGACACCTGTAACAGCTTCAATTGAACGGATATTTCTGCCCTCACGGCCAATTAACCTTCCTTTCATATCATCATTAGGTAGATTAACAACCGTCACAGTTTGGTCGCCGGCGACATCACCAGCATATTTCTGCATCGAGCTAATCAACAAACTTTTAGCTTTTTTATCAACTTCTAATTTTGCTTCAACTTCCCTATCTTTAATGTAAGCAGCTATTTCTAAATTCATCATTTCTTCAACTTTTTTCATGACTAAGTCTCTTGCTTCATTTTTGGAATAGCCAGCTATCTTTTCTAACAAATCAACTTGTTCTTTCTTTATTTCCTCCACTTTATCTTGTTCTTTTTGAATTTCTCTTTGTTTATTTACTAAATTATTTTCTCTTTCTTCTAACATTTGCTCACGATTTTGTAAAGTTTGATCTCTTTTGTCAATATTACTTTCTCTTAAAAGTAATCTTTCTTCTGATTCCTTAAGTTCACTTTTCTTTTCTTTCATTTCTTTTTCAAAATCTATTTTTAGTTTATGAGCTTCTTCTT
The DNA here is from genome assembly GCA_944363895.1 of uncultured Bacilli bacterium. Taxonomy (GTDB): domain Bacteria; phylum Bacillota_I; class Bacilli_A; order RF39; family UBA660; genus Faecisoma. The sequence goes on from CALVVP010000053.1 coordinate 18,132, forward strand.
TAGCATCTAATAAATAATTTCTTTTTATTTTATCTGCTTCTTTATTAGCTTTATCGATAATTGATTCGGCTTTTTTTCCAGATATATTAGTTTTAATATAATTTAGTATAATCATAATAATGATTCCGACAAAAAGTCCCAATATTACAAATAAAATGGAGAGTATAACATCATTCATATATTACCTCCACTTTCTATTTAGAGTATTAACTCTATTATTATTTTAATATTTATAAAGAAATAAGTCAAGTAAAAGATAGTGAGAAATTTTGAGGAAATAAACTAGATTTTTATTTAAAAATAAGTTATAATTATTTATAGAATAAATGGGGTGAATAATATGTTAGGAAAAATAGTTTATATCAGCAATAATATGGCACATGTTCAAA
>CALVVP010000054.1 GCA_944363895.1 uncultured Bacilli bacterium
GCTACTCCTGATTCATTATCCGTAACATTGACTTTTATATATAAATCTTCTTTATACCAATCATTACTATTAGCACTCGTATTGATTACTTCTTGACTGATGGTTGGATCAATTTCATCTTGCCCAACAAAACCTAAATCACATTCTTCAGTTCCGACTATTTCAATATCACCGATAAAATTCTTTTTATAACATTTATTATTAATAATAACCGCCATCGCTACTTGGTCATTATTATTGACATATAATTGTCCAGGATTAGGTTTATTAGTCATTTCGATTTCATTATAAACATCAGCTAAATTATCGATTTTCATCTTTTTAGCTTCATCAAATAATGATGCTGCATAATAATTATGGCCACTACTAACAATCAATTGAGCAGTTGTCATATCAGCTGATTCTTGAGCATCATTGACCACATTTAAAATAATTGGCGTCGCAATTAAAGCTATTATTGCTAATAAAATAACTACTCCCAATAACTCAATAAGCGTAAAACCATCATTAACAATTTGTTTGCTATGTGTTGATGTGTGTGTAACTTTTCCTATTCGATATTCCCTACTTTCTATATAAATTTTACATTATTCTACACATTTTGTCAATCATCAACTTTTCTTATAAATTAAAAAAAAATCAAATAATTACTATTTAATCTTTTCTTGAAATTTAATTGTTTTTTGAAATCCATGCTCTTGATTTCGTTGATATTCATTAACATTGATATCATTAACCATTATTTTACCAGCTTGATTAATATTAACGGAAAAAGTATTATTTTTCATCATCTCAGTTTGTTCAATTTTCGCTTTTTTTAACGATCTTAAAATGCGATAATCCGGTGAACCTTTTTCATAAGTTAAAATAACGACAGGGTTAGCAATTAATGAAGCTCGAATAAATTCTAATAAGAATTTTTTAAACAAAAACATTTTTTTAGCCGAAACAACAATTTCATTTGTTCCTAATCGCTCTTTAAAATTAAAAGGAGTACTTGGGGTACTAAGATTTAAACCTAATAAATCGCTGATTATATTAGTAGCATTATTACTAATAACTTCATTTTTTTGTTCTAACACTTGATTTAGATTATTTTTACGCCACAAAATTCTTAATAAATCATTTATTTTTGCACAACTTAATTGCTGCAATTGCTTTCCATCAACATCAGTAAGTAAAACATCTAAATTATTTTCAACTAAAACATCTAAAAAAGGAGATAACGGTTTAAATTTTTCATTAAAATCAGGTTTATGAACTTGTTCACTAGGTTCGACAAAAAGTCTTTCCAAATTTTCTGATAAAAACCCAACCGTTGCTGTTTTGTCATAATAACCAAAATATAATTGATCCAAAGGATATAATTTTATTTTAAAATCATTCATTGATTACACCCCCAATGTGGTGTTTATTTTAGCATAATTTACACTAATTGTCAAACTTTATTTCACATTATAATGTAATGATTTATTAATTCCATTACCAATAATTAAACTTAATTTTTCAATTAAAAAATCTACTTCTTTAGGTGTCACCATCAAATTAAAACCAATTGGCGTCAAAACTTCAAATAATAATTGTTTAATTTCATTATCTTCTAAGGTACCAACTATTCCTAATAAAGCTTCTTTATCTTTTTTATTTAATGTTATTTTTTCTTTCAAGTAATTAGGACTATAAGCCATCAATTTATTTATCGGATTATTGATATTTAACTTTGAATAAGTGTAATGTTTATGCATATAATTAATCGTATCACTGACGATTGTAATCGCATCGACAACAGTGGGAACACCGATTGCAATACAAGGAATATTTAAAGTTTCATAACTAATTTCTTTGCGGCTATTACCTATCCCACTACCAGGATGAATTCCCGTATCAGTCATTTGAATTGTTTTATTAACTCTTTCAATCGATTGACTAGCTAAAGCATCAATGGCAATTAAAAAATCGGGTTTAAATTTATCAACGATACTCTTAATTATTTCACTAGTTTCTAACCCCGTTTGTCCCATCACTCCAGGAACTAATACTGATACTTTACGATACCCATCCGTAACTTCACCTAGTTCGAATAAATGATTCGTAACTAAAACATTATTAATCACTAAAGGTCCTAAAGAATCGGGTGTCGATTTTGAATTACCTAACCCCACGATTAAACAACTAGCTTCTTTACTAATGTTTAATTTATTTATTAATTTACTTAATTCCCGACTAAATTTTTTCTCAACTTTTTTACTATTTTCATAATCAGTCACATCACTAAATTCAATTGTGATATAATGACCCTTTTTCTTATTAATAATTTGGCTTGCTTCTTCATTAACCATCACTTCGGTTATTTTTATCCCATCTTCATTAATTTCTTTGGAAACAATCCCCTTAATTTTTTGATTATCAATTGCTTCGATTGCTAAATCAGTTCTTATTTTATAATTTGTTAAATCAATATTGTGTCCCATAAATATTCACCAATAATATTGTTCACTCATTTCAATCTTTTATACGAAAAGTGTTGCATTTTTAACAATAAAATGGTAAAATGGGTATGTTTTAAAGAGCTTGGAGGTGATAATATGGCCAATATGAAAAATGCAAAGAAAAAAATTAAATCAATCGCAAAAGAAACTATAAATAATAATAATTACACTGCTAGTATGAAAACAGCTTGTAAAAATGTCGAAAAAGCTGTTAATGCTAAAGATAAAGAAAAAGCAAACGATAACTTAAAAATAGCTATTAAAAGAATTGATAAAGCATCTCAAGCAGGAGCTATTAAGAAAAATAATGCCGCTCGTAATAAGTCTCGTTTAACAAAAAAAGTAAATGCTATGGAATAAAACATTTACTTTTTGTTTTTTGCTGTATTTCTTTGTTTTTTTGATATAATTAGAATAGGTGAAAATATGAGAAATTTATTAAAATTATTTCCTTTGTTAGTTGTTTTGCTTTTAGTTTTATTGTTTCATGATTCAATTACTAATTATATTATTGAAAAAATAATTTTTTCTAAAGAAATATATATTGAAACCCCTAATCAGTACACGCTTAATTATAGTTTTAAATATGTTCAAACAACCGATGATTTTATTGCTGACAATAAACAAGAGTTATTAAATATTTTATACACTTCTTTAAATAATGGCACAACTAATTTTTATTTTTATTGTCACTATGATGCATGTCAAAACGATCTTACTACTATTACTGATCCCCAAAACTTAGTTAATATTAATAATTATGTTCATCCATATAATAGTTATCGTCGTGTTTCTATATCGATTAATTCATTTGACAAAGTTACTATTAATGTTGAAAAATCATATACTAACGATAATATTAATTCTGTCAATCAAAAAATCGAAGAAATATCTTCTGAAATTATTCGTGATGATATGTCGAATAAAGAAAAAATAATTGCTTTTCATGATTATATTATCGATCATACTGTTTATGATTCTGCTTATGTTACTACTAATTTAAACGACATTGATAATCCTTCGCATAAAGCAATCGGCCCTTTATTTTTTGGTACATCTTTATGTGGGGGCTATGCTGATGTAATGGCAATATTTTTAAATAAATTAAATATTCCTAATTATCGTATTTCTAGTGCTGAGCATATATGGAATTTTGTTTATTTAGATAATAATTGGTATCATTTAGATTTAACTTGGGATGACCCTGTTACTGATGATGGTTCTAATATTAGATTAAATACTTTTCTTTTAATCACAACTGACCAATTAGAAGATTTAAATACTA
>CALVVP010000055.1 GCA_944363895.1 uncultured Bacilli bacterium
AAACTGATTTTGAAATATCTAAGCTTAATTCGGTAGAATTTGAAATATAATTCTAGTTGTGGTTTCACTAAGTTATTTTGTGAATTAAATTGAATATAAAGTTTCAAGCCATAGTGTTTCATTTTGATATTTTTAAATATTAATTTATTTTTATTTTATTAATTATTATTTAAATTTGGATTTTAGTATTATTTAAAAATTATTTTTAATAGTTTAACATATGGAAAAAATTAAAAATTTTATAGAATATTATAGGATATAGTTGTCAAAATGGGACACAACTACTTATCTTGTGATTGTTGTTAACTTTTACAAATAAGTAGTTTTTTTGTGGTTGCTAGATGTGTTAAAATATTATTAGTGATACTTATAAAAGGAGTAAAATATGTTAGATGTGAATACGATGCTAAATAAATTACAAAAATCAAAGTTTAGAAATAGTTTCAAATTAAAAGAAAAAGAAAAATTATATATAAAAGAAAAAGGATTAGAAAAAATAAAAGAACATGCTTATGATTTTATCAAAAAAAGATTAGCGCCTTCTTTTATTATCAATGACGGTAAACAAACACCAATGAAGGGACATCCAGTTTTTATTGCCCAACATGCAACAGCTACTTGCTGTCGCAATTGTCTATACAAATGGCATAAAATACCTAAAAATAAACAATTAAATAATCAAGAAATAGATTATATCGTTAGCATAATTATGGAATGGATAAAACAAAATGATTGCAACATTTTATAGGATATTATATAATAAATATGAGGTGGATTATGAATAAAAAAGTCAAAGAATTAATTAAGGATAGCGATAAAAAAACATTAACTGTTTATTTTGTTTTAAGATTTTTAGTCATCGTCGTTATGATTATTCAAATTTTTCACCAAAATTGGCAAGATGTTTTTCTTTGCTTTTTAACATTAGTTTTATTTATAATTCCCTTTATTATCGACCATAAATTTAAAATCGATTTACCGACACCTTTAGAAATAATTATTTTATTATTTATTTTTTCCGCAGAAATATTAGGAGAAATTCAAAATTTTTATGGTCAAATTTCTTATTGGGATACAATGTTACATACAATTAATGGCTTTTTATGTGGAGCAATTGGTTTTTCGATGATTGATATTTTAAACCGTAACGAGAAATTACACATTACTTTAACGCCAATTTTTGTCGCTTTTGTCGGTTTTTGTTTTTCGATGACAATCGGTGTCTTATGGGAGTTTTTTGAATTTAGTGGCGATCAATTATTAAATATGGATATGCAAAAAGATCGAATTGTCGAAACTATTTCCACGGTTTATTTAAATCAAGAAGGTAAAAATGTGCCAGTTGTAATCGAAAATATTGACCACACCACCATTTACTATATGGAAAATGATGAAATAAAAGAAATTACCATCGACGGCTATTTAGATATTGGTATAATCGATACGATGAAAGATTTATTAGTTAATTTTATCGGTGCTGTTTGTTTTTCTTTTATCGGTTATTGGTATATTAAAAATCGGGATAAATATACATTAGCAGGCAATTTTATCCCTAAATTAAAAAGTTGACTTAATAACTTTATGGTGTATTATAAAATTGAGGTGAGATATGAAAACATTAATTATTTATTATTCTTATACTAAGAATACCGAAAAAATAGCTCAAAAAATAGCTGAGTTAAAAAATTATGATATTTTAAAATTAGAACCATTAACTGATTATTCGACGGACTATCAACAAGTAGTTGCGGAAGAAGAAGCTAAAATGAATAGTGAAGAAATAGTTGCTTTAAAACCAATCAATGTCGATTTAAAGCAATATGATAGAATTATTTTAGGAACTCCAGTTTGGTGGTACACGATGGCACCCGTTGTCAGAAGTTTTCTTCACACCCATAATTTAAACGACAAACAAGTAATTGTTTTTATTACCAACGGCGGTTGGCTAGGACATACTGTTAATGATATTAAAAAATATTGTGAAATTGAAAGCTATATTAACTTGCCATTTAACGGTGATAAAATCAAAGATGCACAAGCTTTATCAGATTGGATAAATAGTTTATAAGTAAAATGCGTTTTATTCGCGTTTTTTTATGATATAATATAATATATAAGTAGGTGAGTTATGTTTAAAAAAAAGTTTAAAAAATCCAAACCATCTTTGTTAAAAAGTTTTTATTATGCTTTCCAAGGAATTAAAGTAAATATTTTAACCGAAAGGAATTTAGCCATTCATTTTTGTGTAATGTTATTAGTTATTGTCTTTGGTTTTATTTTTAAGATTAGTGTGACAGAATGGTTAATATGTATTTTGTTGTTCGGTTTTGTTATCACTTTAGAACTTATGAATACAGCAATTGAAACGGTTATCGATATTTGTATGCCCGAAATTAATCCTAAAGCTAAATTAGCTAAAGATACATCGGCAGGTGCCGTATTAGTGGTGGCAATCATAGCAGTTATTATTGGAATAATAATTTTTGGCCCTAAAATACTAGATTTAATAGGAGGTAATTTATGATTAATCAAACAATTTTTCGCGCTTATGATATTAGAGGTATTTATGGAGAACAAATAACGGATGAAACAGCTTATATTTTAGGTAAAAGCTTTGGTAGCTATGTTAAATTAAGAGGTAAAAGAGAAGTTTTAGTAGGTTATGATAATCGTTTATCTTCCCCTATTTTAGCTGATAATTTAATCAAAGGTATATTAGAAAGTGGTGTCAATGTCACTAATTTAGGATTAGTTACGACACCGATGTATTATTTTGCTCGCCAACATTTAAATAAATGGGCAGCTGTTATGATTACTGCTTCGCATAATCCAAGCAATCACAATGGCTTTAAAATTTCTTTCGATGAAAACGGTAATGCCGCTGGAAGTGAGATAATAGCTTTTAGAGATTTCACTAATAAAAATTTCTTTACCAATGGTAATAGTCAGTTAACAACCTATGATATTAAAGATGAATACATTGATTTAATTGTCAACAATTTAAAAATAAATAAAAATATTAAAGCTGTTTTCGATTGTGGTAATGGTACCGTATCGATTATTATTAAAGAAATATTAGATAAATTAAATATTACTTATGATTTATTATATTGTGATAGTGACCCCACTTTCCCTCATCACCACCCCGACCCTTCGGTTAGTGAGAATTTAGTCGATATTCAAAAAAGGGTTGTTGAATTAGGCTATGATATAGGTATCGCTCTTGATGCTGATGGTGACCGGGTTAGGGTAATTGATGAAAAAGGAAATATTATTAATTCCGATATTTTTATGATTATTATGTATCGTTATTTAAATAACAATTTAAAAGTTCGTAAAGCTTTATATGATGTTAAATGTTCTAAAGCTTTAGTTGATGAATTAGATAAACTAGGTTTAGAACAAATTATGTATCGAACTGGTAATTCTTATATGTATCGTAAAATGCATAAAGAAAATTTAGATTTTGCTGGCGAATATTCGGGACATATGTGGTTCGGTGATAGATTCTATGGTTTTGATGATGGATTATATGCCGGCCTTAGAATGATTGAAGTCTTATCTAACACTAATAAAAAAATGTCCGAATTATATAATGACATCAATAAATATTATGCCACTGATGAATTGAAAATCAATACCACTGAAGAAAATAAATATAAAATCGTTGAAGAAGTAAAAAAATATGCCATTAGTAAAAACTATCAATATAACGATATCGATGGTATTAGAGTTGAATTTAATGATGGTTGGGCTTTAATTAGACATTCCAACACAGGTCCAATTATAAGTGCACGATTTGAAGCTAATACTAATGAAAGATTAAAAGAAATAACTGATGAATTTATGAGTATCATCAATAAAATGCTTTAACTTATTCATTTTGAATAAGTTTTTAATTGAATAAAATTACATAATATAGTATAATCATATAAGAAAAAAGGGAATATAATAGAAAAAGGTGAAATTATGATTGAAAGATTAAAAACAATCGAGGAAAGATATAATCAAATTAATAATGCATTAATGAATCCGGAAATTGTTTCGGATATTAAGAAAACAACCGAATTATCCAAAGAACAAGCTAGTTTACAAGAAGCTTATGATGCCTATCAAGAATATAAAAAATTAGAATCTGATATTGAAGCAGCTAAAGAATTAGTTAAAGACCCTGAATTAGGAGAATTTGCTAAAGAAGAATTAGAAACTAATCAATTAAAGCTAGAACAACTAACTAAAGATATTGAGATTTTATTATTACCTAAAGATCCTAATGATGGTAAAGATGTTATTGTCGAAATAAGAGGAGCGGCTGGCGGTGATGAAGGAAATATCTTTGCTGGCGATTTATTTGATATGTATAAAAAATTAGCTGAAAAAGAAGGTTGGAAAATTGAAATTGTCGAAGAAGAAAAATCTGAAGCGGGGGGTTATTCTTTAATTAGCTTTATTGTAAGAGGGGAAAATGTCTATTCTAAATTAAAATATGAATCAGGTGCCCATCGGGTTCAAAGAGTACCAGCAACTGAAACTCAAGGTCGTGTTCATACTTCGACCGCGACTGTCTTAGTTATGCCTGAAGCCGAAGAATTAGATTGTGATTTAGATATGAACAATGTTAGAATCGATATTACCAGAAGTAGTGGCTGTGGTGGTCAAGGCGTTAATACCACTGATTCAGCAGTTAGACTTACCCATATTCCAACAGGTATTGTTGTTTATTCCCAAACCGAAAGAAGCCAAATTAAAAATAAAGAAAAAGCCATTAAAATATTACAAGCCCGTCTTTATGATTTAAAAATGCAAGAACGAGAAAAAGAATTAGGTGAAGAAAGAAGAAGTAAAATTGGCACAGGTGATCGTTCTGAAAAAATAAGAACTTATAATTATCCTCAAAATCGCGTAACTGACCACCGCATAGGTTTTACTTTAAATACTTTAGATCGCGTTATGCAAGGCGATATTGATAAAGTAATCGATGCTTTAATTACCGAAGATCAAAATAGAAAATTAAGAGGCGAATAATTTGACCGAACTTGAATATTTAAAAAAATATTTACCTAGTGAGAAACTAGAAGAAGGATTACATCAATATAACTTAGGAATTCCTGTGCAATATATTGTCGGTAATGTCGATTTTTATGGCAATCTTATCGAAGTTAATGAAAATGTTTTAATTCCTAGATTTGAAACCGAAGAACTAGTTGACCGCGTTATTAAAAGATTGAAAGATAAAATTAAACTTGATATTGTTGATTTAGGTACTGGTAGTGGTTGTATAAGTATTGCTTTAGCCAAAAATTTAGATTGTAATATTGATGCTGTGGATATTTCAGCTAGTGCCTTAGAAGTTGCCAAGAAAAATGCTTTTAATAATCAAGTTAATATTAATTTTTATTTAGGTGATATGTTAAAACCATTAAATAAAAAATATGATTTAATAATAAGTAATCCCCCTTATATTGCTTATGATGAAGAAATAATGAATATTGTTAAATATAATGAACCTAGTATTGCTTTATATGCTGATAATAACGGTTTATATTATTATGAACAAATATTAGCTAATTGTATGAAATATCTTAAAAAAAATAGTTTAATTGCTTTTGAAATAGGTTATAAACAAGCTGATGCAATAAAAAAAATAGCTTATAAATATTTAGATTGTGATGTGGAAATAGAACAAGATTTACAAGGAAAAGATAGATATATTTTTATAAACATTAAATAATTGGAGGTATTAATATGATAAAAATAAATAAAGATGAATATTTTAATTATGACATTAAAATAACTTGGGGAAATTTTAATGCTCAAGTTGCGGGTAAGAAAATAGAAGGATTGGCTCCCTTTATTCAATATAATATTGAAAATAAAATATATATTGGAATAGAATTTGTCTTCTCTAAAGAAATGTTTGAAAGTATGGCATTAAATAAAATGATAAATATAAATAACTATATAAGTGATATTATATATGAAGATAAAAATGGTTGGATTTCACTTATAATTAGTAAATATAATTGTAATATAACCAGAATAAGTCAAGATACTTTTAAATTAGAACTTTCTTTAGAATCAAATGAATTTGATATAAATAGTATCGAAATTAAAACCGATATTAAATTACTATGATACTAATAAGATATATTTAATTATATATCTTTTTTATATTCTAAATCTTATTTTAAATTGTATTTTCTAGTAATTATTAATAATTAAAAAATTATTTTCAATTATTTGTTAAAATAATCTTGTAGTTAAATAAAAAATGTGATAATATTTATATAGTTAAAAAATATTTAAAATTGATATAGAATAGAGGTAGTATAAATGATTAAAAATGCATATGAATTAGCAAATTGCAAACTTGAGGAGGGGGGCAAAAATCCTTATAAAATAAGGGCAAATAGTGGCTTTACGCTTATTGAATTATTAGGAGTAATTATATTGTTGGCGATAATCTCTTTAATGGCAACGCCAATAATTTTAAATGTGGTCAATGACGCTCAAGAATCAGCTGATATGACAACTGCTCAATTGATTGTTAGTAGTGGTCATAATTATTATGCAGCATCATTATTTGATGAAGCTAAGAAGATGAAAATCGATAATTTAGCTGATGTCTATAATGAAATTGAAATGACGAATAAGCCAACTACTGGTCAGTTATATGTTAATAACAATGACCAAGTAGCAATGGGAGTTATTATAAATAATAAATGTTATAAAAAGAATTTTATTGGTGATATTGAAGTAGTAGGTACTTCTGAATGTGATTTAGGTTTTGTTGGGCAAGATGAAATTGACCCAATCGTAAGTCAAGAAGTAATCAATACGACTATTAATAGTAATGATTGGTATAAAGAAGATTTATATATAAAAATAAATGTTACGGATAACGAATCAGGAGTAGCTGGTTATAAAAGATGTATGGGGACTAGTGAATGTACTCCTGATAGTACGATTTATAATGTTAATAATCAAATATATATCAACACGGAAAGTGATTCTAATTATGTATGTGTGATTGGTGTTGATAACTATGGCAATGAAAGTGATAAAGAATGTATTATATATAAATTAGATAAGACTTCACCAACAATTACTGGTATCGATAAATTAATTGTCAATAAAGGTGATATAATCGATTTAAGTAATGGTGTAACTGCTATCGATAATTTATCAGGTGTCGATGGAAATATAACAATAAACCCAAGTAGTGTAGATAATAATACCATAGGCATAACCAATGTCACATATCAAGTAAAAGATAAAGCCGGAAATGAAACAGTTGAAACTAGAGAAGTGGAAGTTTTAGGAAATGCACCAACTATCGTCTTTAATAGTACCGGAACCTTTAATGGAAATAACTGGGCAAAAGAAGATTTTTATGTCAGTGCCAATGTGACAGATAATAGCAATAAGGGAATAAAAAGTATCAAATGGTGTAGTACCACTAGTGAAAGTTGTAGTCCAACAACAGAAACAGAAAATGTCAATGTTTTAATCAATAGTGAAAGTGCAACTAATAAAGTATGTGTTGAAGCAATCGATAATAATGATAAAGTAACAACATTATGTAGTAATAATTACCAATTAGATAAAACCTTACCAACAATCAATAATGTTGGTGACTTAACAGTTAATCGAAATGAACAGGTAAATTTAAGTAGTGGAGTAACATATA
>CALVVP010000056.1 GCA_944363895.1 uncultured Bacilli bacterium
TAATTTGGTTACCAGGATTAAAAAAATCGAAATTTTGTAAAGAAAAAAATGAAAAGTATGATATAATACTTAAGTACTATTAAAAAAGGAGGAATTTATGAATAAAAAAGATATAAAAAAAGGAATAGTACCATATTTACTTTTATTTTTAGTCATGCTTGGATTATTATATTTCTTTAATATGTCACGACATGAAGTTCATCAATTTACCTACGATGAATTTGTCACTAATATGGAAGAAAAGAAAATCGAAGAAATTACAATCGTTCCAAGAAGTGGTGCGGGAGTTTATGAAATAGAAGGTAAATTAGAAGGATATAGTGATTATGAGACTTTTTATTTAAAAGTACCATTATCAAATGAAGTTATTGCGAGAATCTTAGATGCTGAAGAAACTAATGATTTTAAAATAACAACAGTATCTGATCCTGATTCTAATACTTTTGTTTTATTCCTTTTAAATATTTTACCAATGATAATAATTTTAGGAGCTGGTTTTTATTTTGTTACTAAACAAATGGGTTCAGCTAATAAATCAATGGATTTTGGTAGAAGTAGAGCTAAGTTAAATGAACAAAATAATAAAGTGACATTTAAAGATGTTGCAGGATTAGATGAAGAAAAAGAAGAAGTAGCTGAGTTAATAGATTTCTTAAAAAATCCGAAGAAATTCCAAAGATTAGGAGCTCGTATTCCTAAAGGAGTTTTGTTAGTTGGTCCTCCGGGAACAGGTAAGACTTTATTAGCACGTGCTGTGGCTGGTGAAGCAAATGTGCCATTTTATTATATCAGTGGTTCAGAATTTGTGGAATTATTTGTCGGTGTTGGAGCTTCACGAGTAAGAGATATGTTTAAACAAGCTAAACATAATGCTCCATGTTTAATCTTTATCGATGAAATTGATGCTGTTGGTCGTCAAAGAGGCGCTGGTTTAGGTGGCGGTCATGACGAAAGAGAACAAACTTTAAATCAATTATTGACGGAAATGGACGGCTTTGGGGCTAATGAAGGTATTATCATTATTGCTGCTACTAATCGCCCTGATGTTTTAGACCCAGCACTACTTAGACCAGGAAGATTTGATCGTCAAGTTCAAGTTAATTTACCTGATGCTAAAGGAAGAGAAGAAATTTTAGGTGTTCACGCTCGTGGTAAAACATTTGCGAAAAATGTTTCATTAAAAAATATTGCCCAAAGAACAGTTGGTTTTAGTGGCGCTGATTTGGAAAATTTATTAAATGAAGCAGCTTTACTTGCGGTTAGAAGAAATAAAGAAAGTATTACGATGGCCGAAATTGATGAAGCGCATGACCGAGTTTTAATGGGGCCTGCTAAAAAATCGAAAAAATATACGGAAAACGATAAGAAATTAGTTGCTTATCACGAAGCCGGCCATGCTGTTTTAGGTATTAAATTAGACGGCGCTAATGATGTCCAAAAAATAACGATTATTCCTCGTGGTTATGCGGGTGGTTACACGATGATGTTACCAAAAGAAGAAAGATTTACCGCGACTAAACAAGAATTGTTAGAACGAATTACCGGTTTATTAGGTGGTCGTGTTGCTGAAGAATTAGTCTTTAATGAAGTGACAACTGGTGCTCATAATGATTTTGAACAAGCGACTAAAATAGTTAGAGCCATGGTTACAGAATATGGTATGAGTAGTTTAGGACCATTACAATTAGAACAAAATGAAGGCAGTGTTTTCTTAGGTAGAGATTATAATAAGTCACGTAATTTTTCTAGTCAAGTAGCTTATGAAATTGACCAAGAAATGCGTAAAATAATCGATGAGTGTTATAAAAATGCGGAAAAGATTATTAAAGAAAATAGAGAATTGTTAGATTTAATAGCTAATACTTTAATTACTAAAGAAACTTTAACAAAAGAAGAAATCGATTATTTAGTAGTTCATAAATGTTTACCGGAAGAAGAAGAAATTAAAGAAGAAACTCTTGAGGAATTAAAATTAAAAGCCAAAGAATTGAAAATCAAAGGCTATACTAAAATGACTAAAGAACAATTAAAAGATGCTATTGATAAAACCAAAGAATAAAATCTTTGGTTTTTTTAAAATAAGATGGAATCTATAATTATTAAAATCAATAATTCAAGAAATTTTATCTTACCACTATCTAATTAGACTAAAATGTGATAAAATAGTATTTGTAGAAAAATGGTGATGTTATGGGTCGTGTTATAGCTTTAGTTAATCAAAAAGGTGGAGTCGGTAAGACTACTACTAGTATAAATTTAGCTGCTTCACTAGGTGTTTTAGGGAAAAAAGTATTGTTAGTCGACTTGGATAGTCAAGGTAATAGTACCACTGGCGTTGGTGTTAGTAAAAGTTCCCATGAAAAAACAGTTTACGACTTAATTGTCGATCGCGCTACCTTAGATGAAGTAATTATTAAAACAAAATTTAAAAACCTATATCTTATGCCAGCTTCTATCAACTTAGCTGGTGCTGATATTGAATTAATGGAAAGAAGTAGAGTTGATCATAGTTTTAATAAATCTAGTCAATTAAAAAAATACTTAGATGTGGCCAAAGAAAAATATGATTATATTATAATTGATTGTCCTCCTTCTTTAGGTATTTTGACAACTAATGCTTTAGCGGCAGCAAATAGTGTAATTATACCAGTACAATGTGAGTTTTTTGCATTAGAGGGAATTACACAATTATTACAATCTATTTTATTTATTCAAAAGGATTTAAATCCTAATTTAAGTATTGAAGGTGTACTATTAACTATGTTAGATAGTAGAACTATTTTGGGATTAGAAGTAGTTGAAGAAATAAAAGCTTATTTTAAGGAAAAAGTATATGATACAATTATTCCAAGATTAATTAAAATATCAGAAGCACCAAGTCACGGTAAACCAATATTAGCGTATGATCCTAAGAATAGAGGAACAATGGCTTATTTGAATTTAGCTAAAGAGGTGATTGATCACGATGGAAAATAAAAAAAGAGCGTTAGGTAGAGGCTTAGAACAATTATTTAATAG
>CALVVP010000057.1 GCA_944363895.1 uncultured Bacilli bacterium
TCATCATGTTAGGATTAGACAAAGAAGAATTAACTGAATTAGCGCAAAGGAGTGAGATAGTAATGGAATATAAAAAGATAGTTGATGAAGTTAATAATCAAGAAGAATTATTCAAATGGTTTAGTGCCGATGAAGAAAGACAGATGTATGAAGATGCTTTATTTAAACAAGGTAAAGAAGATGGTTTAATCGAAGGCAAGGAAGCTGGTTTGATTGAAGGCGAGAAAAAAGGTAAAAAATCAGGAATTACCAGTGTAGCTAAAAACATGATAGCTGAAGGCATGAATATTGATTTGATTTCTAAATTAACTAAACTAAGTAAATCTCAAATTAGTCGTTTATTATAATCGTTATTAAAAATACTAAAAAGATTCTTTTACAATTCAAAAGGAAAAGGATTTTTTTTGAATATTGAAATTTTAGGTTATTAATATAATTTAAAAAACTATTTTCTGACAAATTTCTTTAAAAAATGGTTAAAATATAGTAAAATAATATTAGGAGTTGATTTTATGGGACCACTTTATATTAAAACTGATAATAGTTTGTTAAGTAGTTTAATTAAAATCGATGATTTAATCAATTTTGCTAATAAAAATAATATCAAAAGCTTAGCTATTACCGATGATAGTATGTATGGGGTTTTAGAATTTTATATTAAATGTCAAAAAAACAATATTAAACCAATAATTGGTTTAGAAATTGCTGATATAGTATTATATGCCATCAATTATGAAGGATATAAAAATCTAATTAAATTAAGTACCATTAATTCTAAAGAAAAAGTTGATTTAAATACTTTAAGAAAATATAGCGATGAATTAATTTGTATTGTACCGTATTATAATTTAGAAAATTATGACAATTATAAATTCTATAAATATTTATATCAAGGTTATACCAATTTAGATGAAAAGAAAAGCTTAACAGGGAAAACTGTTTATTTAAATGAAGTTTTATACCTAGAAGAAAACGATCGCAGTTATTTAAAATATTTATATGCGATTAATAAAGGAGTTAGTGTAAAAGAAATAAATTTAAACAAACATGATAATCATCTATTGAATTATCAATTATATAAAAATGACTGTAATGAAGAAATAATTGATTTATGCAATGTTGTTTTACCCCTTAAACAAGACTTATTACCAATATATAATTGTCCTGATAATTTAGATAGTTACACTTATTTAAAACAATTAGTTATTAAAGGATTAAAAGAAATATTTGGTGATAAAGTAAGTAAAATTTATTTAGATAGATTAAAATATGAATTAGATGTTATTAAAAAAATGGGTTTTTGTAATTATTTTTTAGTTGTTTGGGATTATGTTAAATATGCTAAAGGACAAGGAATATTAGTCGGTCCCGGAAGAGGTAGTGCCGCTGGCTCATTAGTTTCCTATTGCCTTAATATTACTACTATCGATCCAATTAAATACGATTTATTGTTTGAAAGATTTTTAAATCCAGAGCGAATCAGTATGCCAGATATCGATATTGATTTTGAATATACAAGAAGAGAAGAAGTTTTAAACTATTGTATCGACAAATATGGGGTTAAAAAAGTCGCGCCAATTATTACTTTCGGAACATTAGGCAGTAAACAAGTGGTAAGAGATGTTGGTAAAACTTTAAATATCGATAGTAAAACAATTGATAATTTTGCGAAAATGTTAGATGCTCGTTTAAGTTTATATGAGAATTATCCCAAAATAAAAAATATCATCAAAGACAATATCGAATTAAAAAAACTATATAAAATAGCTTTAAAATTAGAAGGCTTAAAAAGACACACAAGTATTCATGCTGCAGGAGTAGTAATGGCTAAAATAGACTTAGATGAAGTAATACCTTTGGTTTTTCACGATAATTTATATATTACCGGTTATGCTATGGACTATTTAGAAGATTTGGGTTTACTTAAAATGGATTTTTTAGCTTTAAAAAATTTAACTTTAATCAATAATGTCTTAAAAGATATCAATCTTAAGTTTGAAGATGTTCCTTTAAACGATGCGAAAGCTATTAAAATATTTACTGATGTTGATACAATTGGTATTTTTCAATTTGAATCTAGTGGTATGATTAATTTTTTAAAAAAATTTAAAATCAGTAATTTTGATGACATAGTTGCGGCTATTGCTTTATTTAGACCAGGACCAATGCAGAATATCGATACTTATATTAAAAGAAAAAATGGTTTAGAAAAATATGAAATTATTAAACCATTAGAACCAATTTTAAAACAAACTTATGGGATTATTATTTATCAAGAACAAATTATGCAAATAGCTCATGTCCTTGCCAATTATTCTTTAGCCGAAGCTGATCTTTTAAGAAAGGCAATGAGTAAGAAAAAAGAAGATATTTTATTAAAAGAAAAAGATAAATTTATTAATCAAACGATTAAAAACGGTTATTCAAAAGAAATAGCTGCGGATATTTATAATTTGATTTTAAAATTTGCTTCCTATGGTTTTAATAAAGCTCATTCCGTTTCTTATGCTTTAGTTTCTTATAAAATGGCTTATTTGAAAGCCCATTATTATCCTATTTTTATAAAACATTTATTATCGATGGTTATCGGTAGCGAAATTAAAACAAGAGAATATATCAATATGTGTAAAGATAAAATTCAAGTTTTAAAACCTAATATTAATATTAGTGAAGTTGATTATATTATTTTAGATGATAAAATTATCTATCCTTTAACTAATATTAAAAATGTTGGAGCCATTGCTGCTAAAGCAATTGTCGAAGAAAGAAAAAAAGGTTCATTTAAAGATATTTTTGATTTTTTTGCCCGTTGTTATGGTAAAAGTATCAATAATAAAGTAATCGAATCTTTAAATAAAGCTGGTTGCTTTTTAGATTTTTGTAATCAAAAAACTATCGACAATAATATGGATGTTTTAACCAACTATAGTGAATTAGGTGGTTTATTAGAAGATTCTTTAAAACCGGAATTAGTTAATTATCACGAATATTCTAAACAAGAACTATTAAATCGGGAAATTGAAGTTTTTGGAACTTATTTAAGTAATCATCCAGTAACTAATTTAAAAAATAAATTTAAAGCGATTGATTTAAAAGACATTAAGAATTATTATAATAAAAATGTTATCGCTTTAATCTATGTCGAAAAAATCAAAAAGATAAAAACCAAAGATAACAAAGATATGCTTTTTATAACAGGTAGCGATGAGACAAATATTTGTGAATTTATTTTGTTTCCGAGAGAGTTTTGTGATATAATTAATGGTAGTATATATATGGTAGAAGGGAAAGTCGAAAAACGATTTGATAAATATCAGATTGTTATTAATCGAATAAAGAAGGTGGATTATGAAAAATAGAGGATTTACATTAGCAGAATTATTAGGAGTTATTATTATTTTAGGAGTAATTGCTTTAATTGCAACTGTTAGTATTACTAATAGTATGAGAAATAGTCGTGAAGAGTTATATGATTTACAAATTAGTAATATAATTAACGGAGCTAAAACATGGGCAAGTGGAAATGCTTTTGAACTACCAGAAAATGATGGCGAAGCTATTTACTTAACTTTAGCCGAATTAAAAGAAGCTGGTTTTGTTGAAAAAGATATTACCAATCCTTTAACTAATCAATTATTTAGCGATCAATTGCAAGTAAAAATTACAAAAGTTGACAATAATTATAATTATGAAATAGTAGAATAAAATGTATTAGAGGTGAAGAAATGAATATATTAGATATAGGAATTATCATA
>CALVVP010000058.1 GCA_944363895.1 uncultured Bacilli bacterium
TTTATTTCTTTACTTAATTCTTCATACAAATTAATTTCTTTTTTTAAATGGGCAATTTTAGTGTTGATAACATTAGCATTATCAACATTTTGCCAGAAATCTTCTTTCGTTGTAACTTGCTCTAATGAGTTTAATTCTTCTTTTTTCTTATCTAAGTCAAAGATACCTCGCAAGTTCTGCTATTTTATTTTTAAGTTCATTTAATTTTAACATTAATTCATTTTTTTCCATATTATTTTTATCCCTCGCTTATAGTATAACAAAGTTTTAGTAATAAATAAAGTGAAGTTTAAGTGAAATTAAGGTTATGGGTTGTAATTTATTTAAAACTTTGTTATATTATAAATGTAAGTGTTACCTATATCTGGGTAACGCCAATGGGATGGCGCTATTTATCAGCGTCTTTTTTTTGGTTACTACCTAGAATAGCAATAACTAAAATTATTACTACTTGAAGAAATATTTCTTCTTTCATAGCATTACCCTCCTTTACAGGATAACCTTCCAAAACCTCTGAAGGAGAAATAGAAGATGGATAACACGACGCCGCCCAAATACAGGTAACGGTTATCTATTATAACTGTTATTTTTTTATTTACAAGCACTTCGACATGGTTCGACAAAACAAGCCAAAATTCGATATAAAAAATGTTGATAACTTAAATGTTATCAACATTAATTATTTATCGGAACTGTTTGGCTATAACTAACATTTCCTTGACTATCAGTTATACTAAAAATGCAATAATATTCAGAATCTTGTAAATCAGCTTTAGCAAATCCAGTAATTTCATCAATATATAATTCCCAACCATAGATTGTTCCACCTGATTCCCAATTGGTATCATAATTACCATTTTCATCAAATATTTTATAGTTGAATTTTAAAAATTGTAATGTGTGCCAATCATCTAGGTTAGTTAGCATTTTTGGAGCTATGCCGTCTTCTGTTTCCATAGGAACTATACCTAATGGTTCAATGGTACCATCATCATAAACACGGATTTGTAAGTAACCAGACATCATATCAAATTCGCCGGTTTCTACATAATCTCTAAAATCCGATAACATAACAGGGGAAAAATAATTAACATAATTTGAACCTTTTTCTATCTCATATAAAGTTATGTCTTGTGTTTCATCATCTGTTGTGGTTACTTTAATAACCTTATCTCTTATATTAGCTTTTAGTGTATTATCATCTCTTACTAAACCACTATTTCCTCTATAAACTGGTTCATATAAATCTCCCTCAATTTTATGAAATACAATATATTCAGCACTAACCATGTTATTTGCTTGTTCATCTGTTAATATGAATTCAAAGTCATATAAATCCTCATCACTTTCTACTGGCATTGATTTAGAAATATCTAAATTTACTAATCTATTACCTACTAATATATTTACAAAATCATTTATATATTGTGTATAATTTGGAGCAAAATCAAAAGACTTATAAATATTTAGAAATTGCCAAGCATTGGTTTTATTATAATATGGATAATAAATTGAAATTCCATTAGAATTACTTAAATTTGTTTTATTGTAAACTATAAATTCATCTAATGATTTTTTTAAATCTTGATTATTACCACCGAGTAAGTCAATCATATTATTTAAATCCACTAAATCATATGAACTACTTGTTGTAAAGCCACCGAAAGCTTTAGTATTAACTCTATTTTTAGCATACTCTACAAAGTTTTGAGATGTTAAATTTTGTTCTATATTCAAAAAGTAATCATTTAGATTTTTTTCAACATTTTCAGCTTTAGATAAATCTAATAAAGATAAAGTACAATCTTGAGAAAAACCATTATCAATAAAAAAGTTATAATAATAATCAACGATTGATTTACCAATTTCTAAATTGCTACTTTCTTTAGTTATTGTTTCTAAAAAAGTATAATCCCATCCAAATCCCGGTTCACTTTCTTGACTTGCTACTAAAAATTCAGCATTATCTCTTAATATATAAGCACTTTCAATTCCTGCCATCAAACAAGCATCAAACCCTAATAATCCTAGTTTGTTATCTTGGTTAAAATTACTATTGTTTAAAGCGCTAGCAATTTCTGCTAAAGTTAAAATGTCATTAGTTGTTTCATCAAGTCCATAACCTATGAGAGGACCTCCACCATGATTCCAAAGTATTAATGAATAATTACCGCTGGGGTAATTTGTAGTTGTGTAATCTAAAAAATATTCTAAAGTGTTAGGATTTCCCATATTTTTAGCTGGAATATTTTCTACTATATCTATGCCATTTTCATTATATTCTAAAATAACATTTTCTCCGACATCAACATAGTCATTATAATAATTATTTGAACCTCCCATATAAATTAGGATATCAACTGCTTCAAAATCAACTTTAACTCTTTCAAGCTCTAATAATTCTGCTGTAGCAATAGCATTTTCACTTTCTAAATCGGATCCAACCATATAAATCATGATTGTTTTGGTATCACCTACTCCAGAAGTATTTTCTTTTGGAATTAAAATGAAATACGCAATAGTAAAACCACAAATAACTACTATTATAGTAGTTATTAAAGTTATTATAATTGTATTTAGAGTTTTATTGTTCATCTTGAAGCACTCCTTTTATAATAGATAATAGGTCTGGTGTTTGTTCATCAACACTTATATCTTTATTAATTGTTATATTTTTAAAAATATCTATTTGTTTAGTTACTAAATTATTATAATTGTTATCTATAGACCTTGCTACTGATATTATTACATGATACCTGTTTAGAGGATAAATTATTATAGATAATTGATTATTATTATATTTTCCTTCATAATATAAACCTTCAATATCATTATAATCTTCAGTTAAATTAAAACTATTATTATAAGTCTCTTCATAAGATTTTTTCAATTCATCTTTTCGTAATTTAATAGCTTCATAATTAATATTTCCAGATTGAAAAGCCATTGTAATATCAGAATTTGAAATTTGTAACCGATTATTATTTATTAAATAATTATATTCATTCGGTATATAATATATTAAGTTACCAAAATTAACTTTTTGATTTAAATCAATTGTTTCTGAAGATTCAATAGGTATATTATCAGATTTATTTAAATAATATCCTAAAACAAAGGAGCCAAGGCCTATAATTATAATAAGAACGACTCCTAAAATCATATAGTTTAAATAAGATTTCATAATCTAGGAATTTAAGGAATCTAATCCATCATAAAATTCATCGAAATTAAAGCCTGGTAAATCTATATCCCTAGAGACTGTGGCGTTTTTAGCAACTTCAACCATAGCATTTTCTACATCTGATGAAAGAGTACTTTCATGAAAAATTCCCAAAATCATTGTTCCACTATTAAAATTTAGATAATATAAGTTATATGGCGCTCCTTGAAGAGTCGTTGGATAATATACTACTTCTGCTCCACTGATGTTTCTGATTGAAAAACCTTCAGCTGAATTTGTCATAACAGCATTTTTTAAAGTGTCATAGCTAAGGTCTTCATTTTTTAAAACTGCAGCCCAAGTATGAGTATTATCATATATCGATAATGTATCATTAGAAATTTCATAAATATAGTTTGTTGGAATGCTATATCTAACTCCATTTACAACAACATTTTGAGTTTCATTTACTTCGTTATTTGTTTGGTTATTGTTATTTTCATTTACAGTTTGATTATTGTTATTATTACTTGTATTATCATTATTATCAGCCATTTTTTGACCAAAATAGAAGGCTCCACCCCCAATTGCTATTAGTAAGATAACTGCTAATACTACGATAATTATTATTTTAACACTAGATTTGTTTTGATTATTATTCATGTTGTTATTAACTCCATCGTTTAGTGGTTGATTAAAATTATTTATAGGTGTTTGACCTATATTATTCATTTGTTTATTATTATTTAAAGTTGTAGATTCAAAACTATTGTTTATTGGTGTAGTTTCATTTAAAGGAACATTAACTCCAGTGGTATTGTTAATTTGAGGAGCATTAACTCCATTGTTTTGATTTTCTAAATTATTATTTAATTCATTATTCATTTTTCTTCATCCTTTCTTATTTTAAAATTTTATATTAACTTCTTCTGTTTCTAAAACTGGATATGGAAGTTCTTTATAACCAAATAAAGCAGCTACTATATTTGATGGAATACTTTTAGTTAATGTATTATATCTTGTTATATCATTTACATAAATCCTTCTTGATGCTGCTATTTCACTTTCTACTTTCTCTAAATTTTTTTGCAAATTCAAGAAATTTTCACTAGCCTTTAACTCTGGATAATTCTCAACTAAAGCAATTAACTTTTTATAATGTTCATTTAACTTTTCTCCAGATTTTTCATCATTATCTAATTCATAACTTTTTCTTAATTTAGTAATTTCTGTTAAAGTGTTTTTTTCATAATTACTATATCCCTTACAACATTCTACTAAATTAGGTATTAAATCAAATCTATTTTTTAAATAAACATCAATTAAAGACTTTGACCTATCTATTCTTCTTTTTAAATAAATAAACTTATTCCAAGTATAAATAAACCATATGATAATTACTGCTATTATACCTAATATTATATAAATTTCCATGCTATACCTCCGTACCTTGTAATACTTCTAAAATACTTGCTATAATTTTTTTCATATTATCTATTAATTCTATAGAATACACTACATTTTCGGCACTTTTTTTAGAACTTTGACTTGCATTAAATAAATCATTTGTATAAAACCGGAAAAATATTATATCATTACTTATTTTTATTTCAAATTTAATACCAGTTTTATTTTCCATATCTAATATACTGGTTGTAACACTAGGGGTTAAAATACGCATTGCAAGTATTTCATTATCACTATAAGTATCATATCTTTTGGTAAAAGACTCATTATCAATATTCACTTTATATTTACTATCAAATAATCTAATATTATTATTAATTACATATATAAAAGAATTTATATTTTTATTTAAATTTACTTTTGATACTACTCCACTAAATATAGTAATATAATCTGTGTTGCCATCACTATCGCGTTCTTCTCTTTCAGTTTTAACATCACTCATTATAAATGGACAATTTAGAATATTACCACTTATTAAATCTTCACTTGTATATCTATCAAAATTTTCAAAATTAGCATAAATATAATCATTTCTTGGTATTCCTAAACTAGGATTATATTCTAAATTAGCATCATAATGTTTGATTGCGTCATTAACAATTGCAGATTTAAAATTTTTAGTATATTTGTTACCAACCATAACATATATAAAGAATATTATAAATGGTATTATAAAAATTATTGTTGGAATATCTTGATTTCTAAATAATACAATAATTACTATTATAGAAATAACTACTAATGCTAATAATAATTTTCTAATTATATTAATCCTTTTTAAAGATTCATTATTGTCTATTAATTTTTTATATTCTAAAACTTTAGCATTATCAACTTGAATATTCTTATTCTTTACAGAAAATTTAAAACCATTAGTTAAACTTCTAATAGCAAAAAATATAATAAATGCAAATAATACAATACCAAATATTGTTACAGCATCCATAATTATTAATTACAACTTCCTTCCCAGTCGATACTTCCATCATCATCAAGTGTATAACATTCAGTTCTATTTGCATTACATATAGCTTCTTCACAAAGCCCTTCTTTAATGTTAGGCCAAAGTATACCATAAAATACTACTGCAATAATGGTAACTACTACAACAATACCATAAAGCACTCCAAAGATAGCAGCTACCCAAGTTGCAGTGCCACCGCGTCTTTGGCATTCAAGTAATGCTTGATCTCGGCTTGGATTAGTTGATAAAATTAAATCAATAGTTTTATTTGCTTTTTTAGTATATATTTTACTAAATAATATAGCTGGAACAACTAAAATAATAAATTCAATTAATAATGTTAATAAGGCATTACCTATTAGATTAGTTATAAGATTTAATAAAACAATAGCCGCCCACAAAATTATGCCTTCTACCCAAAGTTTACGATATAAATAATATACGGGTGCAAAAAATAGAGCACACCAATTCCAACCACGATTGTAAACCTTTGCAGCATTTTTACCGGCATATGCATTTAACAATTCATCTCTGTTGATAGTTGAATTATTATTTTGATTATTTGAATAACCGCAATTACTACAAAAATTCCCAGTCATTTCTTTTCCACAATTTGGACAATACTTCATATAAACAACAACTCCTTTATTTTAGCTTAACATGATATAACAACATTTACAATAAAATAAATTATATTTGTTTTAAACTTTACTAAAAATAGACATAAAAAGCAGCACATATTTGAAAACTATTTTACAATAGTTACCCCTGAAATCAAATATGTGCTAAAGCTTCAAGAAAGGAAGTGTTAAAAACAATATGAAAACTAAAAAATATCGACGAATTATTGGGGTAACAGTTATCTATTATAGCTGTTATTTTTCCTTTTGCAAGCGTTTCGACAAAACTAGACATGGTTCGACATTATTCGACAAAAATTAAAAATGTT
>CALVVP010000059.1 GCA_944363895.1 uncultured Bacilli bacterium
GAATTATTAGCGGTTATAATAATACTAGCGATAGTGGCTTTAATAGCGACTCCGATTATTTTAAATGTCATTGAAGAAGCAAGAATATCAGCTGGTTGTTCGGAGGCTAGTATGATTTATAGTGGCATTAATAATTACTGTGCAACGGAAGATATGAAATATCAGTTGGATAATAGTTATAGCAAAATATGTACAACTAGTATGACTACAGATACGGTTAGTCAGATGGTTAATTTAGGAAATGCGACTATAACTAGTGTTAGTTATGATGGTTCTAAATTAACAAATTTAGTAATAGAAAGTAATAGTCATACTTTTACTTTATGTGGTGATGGCAGTTTTGCCATGGATGATGAAGTATGTGGAGTAAATCCACCAATAGAAGAAGATTATACTGATAATAGTGGAGCAAATGCACCAGAATTATTAGATAATATGGTTCCAATCAAATATGATGGAACTAATTGGGTCTACGCTGATATAACTGAAGCATGGTATAACTATGATAATCAAGAATGGGCGAATGCGGTCGTGTTAAATAGTGATGTAACTAAGAGTGTTGGTGATACGATAACAGAAGATGAAGTAGCACTTTGGTATGTATGGATACCAAGATATAAATATCAATTATTCAATGCCAATAATGGCAGTGTAGCTGAACAATTAATTAATGTGGAATTTGAAAGTGGAACAGCAAGTACAGGAACAGTATCATGTATTGATGCGATAGCAACATCAGGAAGTAGTAGTGAAACATGTACAAATGCAAGTAATGGCAATTGGTATACGCATCCAGCATTTACTTTTGGCGATGAAGAATTAACCGGATTTTGGGTCGGAAAATTTGAAATAAGTGGAACTACTAACGAAATAACAATCAAACCGAATGTTAGCAGTTTAAGAAATCAAACAATATCTAGTTTTTTTACAGCAATTCAAAACATGAGTACTACTTATAGTTTAAGTGGTGATTCTCATATGATTAAAAATATGGAATGGGGTGCTATAGCTTATTTAAAACAAAGTCAATATGGCTTAGGAACAACAGATATCGGAATAAATAATAACAGTAGTTATACAACTGGATGTGGAGCAGCGTCTGGGAGCTTATCAAGTAATGGATGTAATGCGTATAATACAGGCAATGGTATGTTGGCAAGTACCACAGGGACAATCTATGGCGTGTATGATATGAGTGGAGGAGCATTTGAATATGTAATGGGAAATATGGTCAATAGTAGTGGGAATTTTTATTCAAGTTATGCGGGATTTATTAATATACCTGATGCAAAATATTACGATAAATATACTTACGGAACAAATGTAACAATTCAAGGTCGCGGAAAACTAGGTGATGCAACTAAAGAAACATTAGTGACATTTGGAAATGAAAAAGGAGGTTGGTATGGTGATTATGCGAACTTCGTCTACTCTAGTCACTCTTGGTTTCACCGTGGTGGCTACTGCAATGCTGGCTCTTCTGGAGGTGTGTTCGACTTCCTCAACTATCTTGGGGAAAAACTCGAATTCTACGGTACACGTGCTGTTCTTACCCCATAAATATAACATTTAACTGCATTATGCAGTTTTTTCTTGACATAAAAAACTCGATAGTGGTAAACTTTAAACTGTTGAGGTAGGAAGGTTTATATGAAAATAGAGAAAATAAAAAAAAGTGGTAAAAAATATAAAATATTATTAAGTGATGGTAGTGAAATAAAAACATATGATGATGTTATTTTGAAATATAACTTATTATATAATAAAACTATCGATAACGACTTATTAAACAAAATAAACAGTGATAATAATTATTATGAGATTTATTACAAAACAATAAATTATATAACAAAAAGATTAAGAAGTGAAAAAGAAATCAATGAATATATCGACAAAAATAAAGTGACTAACAAAGATAAAGAGCAATTAATTAAAAAATTAAAAGAACTTAATTTGATTAATGATTTAAATTTTACAAAAGCTTATATTGCCGATAAAATAAATTTATCTAATGAGGGAATTGATAAAATAAAAAATAATTTATTAAAACATGATATTGCAAGTGAAGTAATCGATAACGAATTAGCTAAAATCGATAATGATTTAATCAAAGAAAAATTAAAAAAATTAATAATCAAAAAAACAAAAAATGCTAAATATACCGGTTATAAATTAAAATATAAAGTAATTAATGAATTAATAAATTTAGGATATGATAAAACTGATATTTCCGAAATTTATGATTCACTTAATTTAGATAATAATTATGATTTAAAACAAGAATATGATAAATTATATAAAAAGTTAAGTATTAAATATCAAGGTCAAGAATTAAAAAGAAAAATAAGAAATAAATTATATAATAAAGGTTTTAGTATTGAAGAAATAAATAGTATCATTGAAGATTATTAAAAAGAAAGTGAATAATGCCATAAAATACAATATATTATGGTATAATTAAGTAGTGATGTTTTATGAAAAAAGTGTTGTTAATATTATTGATTCTTTTAGTTGGTTGTGAAAATAAGGAAGATGTTGTAAATATTAGTTATGATGATTCTTATTACAAAGTGGCAACTCCTTATAAAGAAAATGTTGGTAGTTATAGTATCAGAGAATATGACAAAGAAGAAGTTGATACAAGATTATCTAAATTATCGACAAAATATTTTAAAACAAATAATTCTTTATATCAAGAAGGGCAATATTTAACTAGTGAAGAAATTAAAAATTTAGTAACAGAATATAATCAAACAGATAAAATAAAAATCGATAATATTGAATTCACACCATCCTATATTACGACTATTTATGAACAAAATTATTTGGCGACGAACAATGTTTTAAAAGGAATATCTTTAGCAATTGTCGTCGATAATAAACAATATTATGAAGATAATAAATATAAAGTTATTAGTGAAGATATTGTTTTAGATTATGCTTTAACAAAAGCCAATGATTTAATTAGTTATATGCGCAGTAAAGAAGGATTAGAAAACATCAATATTGTTTTAGGTATTTATTTAGAAGATGATTTAAAAGGAAGTTTTAAATATTTAGGTAGTACGGATAGTGATACTATTAAATTAGAATATGTTAATTATAATTATCAGTTATTAGAAAGTAATTATGTCATGACTAACGATAATCAAACTTATAATAATTTTGTTGCGATTAAAAATAGTTTAAGTGATTATCATGTTTATCTTAATGCTTATGGTTTATATCAAAACAATACATTAAATGAAGTAAAAATCATCATCAATAAAAGTTATTTTAAAAGAGCAGAAATATTAAATATGACTAATGTTATAATTAATAATCTTAATAATTTTGACAGTAATATTGAAATTAAAATTTATTTTAAAAGTAATAATGTTATTAAAGCTTTTATAAATAAAAGTAGTAGTGAAACTAAAATTAATACATACATATTGGAGGAATAAAAATGATTAAAGAAGAAAAAGTAAAACATATTGCTGATTTGGCAAAATTAAATATTCAAGATGAAGAAATGGCTAAATATCAAATGCAATTGACTGATATATTAAGTGAAATTGATAAAATATTAAAAGTGGATTTAAAAGAAGAGGAAATTATGATTAGTCCATCTAGTAATCGAAATTGCTTTAGCGAAGATATTCCCGAACCACATTTAAGTAAAGAACAGTGGCATAAAAATGCGAAAAGGGTTAAAGGCGATTATATTATAGTTCCGAAGGTGATAGAATGAGATATTTAGATTTAGATATAAAAACCATTAATGAAAAATTAAAAAATAAAGAAATTAAACCGATTGATTTAGTGAATGAAGCATTTGCAAGAATTGAAAATACTGATTTAAATTGTTTTATAACTTTAAATAAAGAAGCAGCGATTAAACAAGCTTTAGAATTAGAAAACAAGAATGTCGATAATATTTTGTTTGGTCTACCTATAGCAATTAAAGATAATATTATCACTAAAGATTTAAAAACGACAGCGGCAAGTCATATTTTAGATGATTTTATTCCAATTTATGATGCTACAGTTATTAGTAAAATTAAAGAAAAGAACATGATTATCATCGGTAAAACTAATATGGATGAGTTTGCTATGGGTTCGACTGGCGAAACTAGTTATTTTGGGAATACCTTAAATCCTT
Organism: uncultured Bacilli bacterium; assembly: GCA_944363895.1. Lineage (GTDB taxonomy): Bacteria > Bacillota_I > Bacilli_A > RF39 > UBA660 > Faecisoma. The sequence goes on from CALVVP010000059.1 coordinate 4,145, forward strand.
GGGATAAATCATTGGTTCCAGGTGGTTCATCGTCAGGTTCAGCTGCTTGTGTTGCCGCTAGAATTACGCCTTTTTCTTTAGGAACTGATACTGGTGGGTCAATTAGACAACCTTCTAGTTTTTGTGGTTTAGTTGGTCTTAAACCGACATACGGCCGAGTATCGAGATATGGTGTTATTGCTTTTGCCTCTAGTTTAGATCAGGTGGGACCGATTACCCGTAATGTTTATGAAAATGCGTTATTATTAAATGTTATTAGTGGTTATGACCAATTTGATTTAACATCTTCTAAAGAAGAAGTTAAAGACTATACTTCTTTAATGGGACAAGATATTTCTAATTTAAAAATAGCTGTTCCCAACTATTATATGAGTGAGACTATTGATAAAAAAGTTAAAGAAGCGGTTTTAAAAGTAATCGATTTATTAAAGCAAAAAGGTTGTCAAGTTGATTATATCGATATTGATTATTTAGAGTATGCCATTCCTTTATACCAAGTTATTGCTTTAGGTGAAGCTAGTAGTAATTTAGCTAGGTATGATGGTGTAAGATATGGATTAGAAGTTAAGGATTTTAAAAATATCGATGAATTATATAAAAATACCAGAACTTTAGGTTTTGGCAGTGAAGTTAAAAGAAGAATTATGATCGGATCTTATATTTTAAGTGGGGAAAATGCCAATATTTATTATTATAAAGCTTTAAAATTAAGGAAAGCGATGACAGATAGTTTTAAAAATTGTTTAGCTAAATATGATTTAATTATCGGTCCAACTAATACGGATGTTGCTTATAAATTGGGGACTAAACAAGATGATGCTTTAAAAAGTTTTTATGATGATTTACTAACTATTCCTGTTAATATGGCAGGGCTTCCTGCTTTAAGCTTACCGGTTGGCTTTAAAAATAATTTACCAATTGGTATGCATATTATCGGTAATTATTTTCAAGAAGACAAAATTTATCAATTAGCTAGTTTTATTGAAAAAGAGCTTAATTTAGATTTAAATATAAAGGAGGTAGAATAATGAAGCCAACAATCGGTATTGAAGTTCATGTTGAATTAAAAAGCATGGCCAAAGTATTTTCTTTAAGTAAAAATAACTTTAATGATGAAGCAAATACTAATGTTAATGTTATCGATTTAGGCTATCCTGGAGTTTTACCAAGGTTAAATAAAGGTGTTATCGATGATGCTTTAAAAGCTTGTTTAGCTTTAAACTTTAAGATAAATCGTTTAATGCATTTTGACCGCAAAAATTATTTTTATCCAGATTTACCTAAAGGATATCAAATTACGCAACAAGATACACCAATTGGTTATGATGGTTATGTCGAGATAAGTGGCAAAAAAATATATTTAGAAAGAATGCATATTGAAGAGGATACTTGTAAAAGTTTGCACACGACGGATACTTTACTTAACTTTAATCGAGCAGGAGTGCCGTTACTAGAAATTGTGACAAAACCTTGTATTAATAGTGGTGAGGAAGCGGTTGAATATTTAGAAAAATTAAGAGAAACATTATTATATTTAGGGATAAGCGATGTTAAAATTGAAGAAGGAAGTATGTGCTGTGATGTCAATGTTTCAGTTAGTGATAGTGATTCCTTAGGAACTAAGGTTGAAGTTAAAAACATTGGTTCTATATCTAATGTCGGGGTAGCTATCAACTATGAAGTTCAAAGACAAGAAGAGTTACTTGCTAATGGTGAAGTTATTGTCGAGCAAACAAGAAGATTCGACGATAAAACTAAAACAACCATTTTGATGCGTTATAAAGAAACGGGTAATGATTATCGTTATTTTCCTGAACCGGATATTCCTTATGTTTATATTGATGATGAATGGTTAGAAAATATTAAAAAGGAAATGCCAGTTTTAACTGATGAGTTAAAAGATAAATATACTAAATTAGGAATGAATAATAATAACATTAAAACTATTATTGCAAACAAAGATATTTGTAATTTTTTAGAAACAGTAATCGATAAGGTTAATCCTAATATTGCGGCTAATTTATTAACTGGTGATATTTTATCATATTTAAATAAAAACTTTATCAAATTAGAAGAAAGTAAGTTAACTAAAGATAATTTTGTTAAATTAGTTGATTTATTAGATAAAAAAACTATATCTAGTAAACAAGGTAAAGAAGTTATTACCATTTTAATGGATACCGGTAAAGATGTTTTAGAAATAGTTAAAGAAAACAAGATGGAACAGATCAGTGATAATAGTTTAGTTTTAGAAATAGTTACGAAAGTTATTAAAGCTAATCCCGATTCTGTTAAAGATTTTAAGGAAGGTAAAGATCGCGCTATTAAATATTTGATGGGACAAATTATGAAAGAAAGTAAAGGTCAAATTAATCCAGGGTTAGCTAATCAAATGTTAGTTGCTGAATTAAAAAAATGTCAATAGAATGTACAATTTGTTTACTAATAATTAAAAAATGCAAGAAATTGCACTTTTTTTTAAAATTTTTTTGGTAAAAAAAAGGAAATCGCCAACTTTTCGCCTATATAACTAGTAGAGGAGAATTTTAAAATAGGAAGGAGGAATTTAAAATGACCTCAAAATATTATACTGCGAAAAGTGAAGTTGTTTTTATGTATGT
>CALVVP010000060.1 GCA_944363895.1 uncultured Bacilli bacterium
GGTAGTGGAATAGCAAGTAGCAGTAGTTGTACAACGAATAGTAGTAGTGAATGTGAACCAATTGCTAGTTTTACAGGAACTACTAAAGATTTCTATATTGAAGCAGAAGGAAGTAATCGAGCATGTATCCAAGTAACGGATAACAACAATAAAACAACCAAAGTATGTAGTGACACTTATAACTTAGATAAGACTAATCCTACAGCGGGAACAGCAACATTTACCGGAACATCAGGAAGTAATGATTGGTATACTACTAATGTAACAGTTAATGTATTAGATGGAACGGACAATTTATCCGGTCATAGTAATACAAGTAGCAATGTAAAAAGTATTACTTCTAATACTACTGAAACTGTTGTAACAATTACGACAACCGATTTAGCTGGCAATTCAGCAACTAGAAATTACACAATTAAAGTCGACAAAGATAGTCCAAATTTAGTAGCAAAAGATGGAGTAGTAGAAATTACTGAAGGCGATAGTAATGTAGTAAGTAATTACTTTAATGTCAGTTATAGTATTAGTGGTGGAAGTATTTCATGTATACCAACTAACACTAATAGTTTAGGTGTCGGTAGTCAAACCTTAAGTTGTACGGCAACTGGAGGAAATGGTAAAACAACAACAACTTCAAAGGAAATTACAGTAAAACCAAATTTACCAGAGTCGATATCATTTGCTTCCGATTCTTGGGAAACAATAGCAGAAATAGTACGAGCTGGAGTAGCGGAAGAAAACTATAGTGTTGGTGATACAAAAGAAGTCGAAGTATCAGGTTATGGCACATTTACGGTAAGAATAACAAATATGTCAACACCAAGTGAGTGTGCAAATACTGATTTTTCCCAAACCGCATGTGGTTTTGTAATCGAATTTGTTGATATTATAACGACACATAATATGAATTCAAGTGATACAAACTTAGGAGGGTATCCAGCAAGTGCGATGTATGATTTTGTTAATAATGATATATATAATGTATTGCCAAGCGAATTAAAAAACATTATAATCGATACTAAAGTAGTGTCAAGTCATGGAAATAAAGATTCAGCTAATTTTACTTCAACTGATAAAATATATTAGTTGGCAACAAAGGAGATATGGGGTAAAAGTGGTAGTAATCCTGTAGATGATGATACTAGTGATAATAATACTAGACAATTGGATTATTATGAAAGCAAAGGAGTATCAACATCTAATAATTCCGGAGCCATTAAAAATTATAATGGAAGTGCAAATTATTGGTGGACGCGTTCTTCCCGTGCCATCCTTAGCAACTATTTCTACAGTGTCGACACTTTCGGCGGTTGGCGCAACCGCAGTGCTAGCAAAGTCTATGGGGTGGCCCCAGCTTTCCGAATTGGATAACTGCTAATTTTTATTCATCATAAGCTGTTTAAATTAATAACGATGATAACAAAAATTAATAAAAATTCAATTATCAATAGAAAACGATTTAATAACCATAAATCGTTTTTTTCTTTCACTTAACAAACAAATATGATATAATAAATCAAACAAACAAATAGAATTAAGTGGTGATTATAAGTGAATAAAAAAGTTGTAATTTTAGGGGGTGGGACCGGTTTATCTACCCTACTCCGTGGTTTAAAACAATTCCCTATCGATATAACTGCGATAGTTGCTGTATCTGATGATGGTAGAAGCACAGGAAAATTAAGACAAGAATTCAAAGTACCAGCCGTTGGCGATCTTCGACAAGTAATCGTAGCTTTATCGGAAACTGAACCATTAGTTGAAGACTTATTAAACTACAGATTCAAAACTAATAGCGATTTAAACGGTCATGCTTTAGGAAATCTATTACTAACCGCTTTAACAAATGTCGCTGGCAATATGTCATCAGGTATTGAATCAATCGGAAAAATACTAAATTTAAAAGGAAAAGTTTTACCTTTAACCGAAGATAATGTTACATTAATGGCAAAAATGATAGATAATAAAATTATCGAGGGTGAACATAACATTACCAATTATGAAGGAAAAATCAAAGAAATTTTTTATAAAGAAAAACCAACAATCAACGATGATGTTATCGAAGAAATAAAACAAGCTGATTTAATTATTTTAAGTATGGGTAGTTTATATACTAGTTTATTACCTAATTTAATATGTAAAGAAATAACGAAAGCGATCGATCAAAGTAAAGCAGAAGTTATGTATATTTGTAATATTATGACCCAACCAGGTGAAACCGATAAATTTAAAGCTAGTGATCATGTCAAAGTAGTTAACAACTATCTAGGTAAAAAGAAAATAGATATCATTTTAGCTAACACAGGTTCAATAACAAAAGCGATGAAAGAAAAATATGCTTGTTTAGAGCAAAAAGATCCGGTTATTTTCGATAAAAAGAATTTAAAAAGTCTAAATATCAAAGTAATATTTGACGATTTTATTACAATTAGCGATAATACATTAAGACATGATACAATTAAATTAGGATTCCATATTTATTCATATTTAATTTTAGGTAGGTGAATTATGTCTTTTACTAGTGTAGTTAAGAATGAAGTAAGCAAATTAGAAACTAACGAATTAGAAAAAATAGCTGAATTATCGGCGATTATATCGAATGGAGCAATTATCGATAAAGATATCAAAATAACAACCGAAAACGCTAGTATTGCTAGAAGAATCTATAATTTAATTAAAGATTTATATCAGATAAATAGTTTAATTACTGTAAGAAGAATTAGTAAAAAAAACATTTACATTTTACAAGTAAAAAACAAAGATATTTTAAAAAACTTAGGAATTTATGAAAAAAAAATATTAAAAATACCAAAAGAATATATTATCGATGATGAAGAATCATTAAGAGCATACTTAAGAGGTTTATTTTTAATGACAGGCTCATTAAACGATCCTAAAACTGCTCGATATCATTTAGAGTTTACCATCGATAGTAGAAATTATGCTTTATTTATAAAAAGATTATTGAATAAATATAACTTAAATAGTAAAGTTTTAAAACGCAATAACAAATATATGGTCTATATTAAAGAGGCGGAAAAAATAAGTGATTTTTTAAGAATAATCAATGCTTATAACGCTGTTATGTATTTTGAAGATATCAGAATATATCGAGATCACAAAAACATGACTAATCGCTTAAATAATTGTGAACAAGCTAATGTCGATAAAATTATTGAAACCGCTAATAAACAAGTTAAAAACATCGAATTAATTAAAGATAAAGTCGGTTTAGATTTACTGGATGAGAAAGAAAGAGTTGTGGCGGAATATCGTTTAAAATATAAAGATATTTCACTATTGGAATTAAGTGAAATAATTTCAATTGAAACAGGTAAAAAAATTACTAAATCCGGGATTTACCACCGCTTAAAAAAAATCGCCGAGATTGCTAATAAAATTAAAAATAAATTGTGAGAAAATGTGAAACCAAACTATTTTCTCTTTTTATTATCAACATTTTATAGTATAATATTGATGGGTGAAAAAAATGGAACAAATTTTTAAAACACTGACACAACTAATTAAAAATAACGATAATATTTTTATCATGACTCATCAAAATCCCGATTTTGATGGCATGGGTTCAGCGATTGGATTACAACAGATAATCCATAGCTTTAAAAAAAATAGTTATATAATTTTAAATAATAAGGAAAAAAATAAATCCTTAGCTAAAAGTTATAAATTGTTAGAAGAAAAGGCCATATATTTTAATTATATTTATAAAACTAAGACATTTAATATGATAAACGAAAATACTTTGTTAATTATTTTAGATACTCATAAAAAAAACATGACTGAAGTACCTGAATTAATTGATAAAACTAATAATGTCGTAATTATCGATCATCATATCAAAAGTAAAGATTACATTAAAGAGGCAACTTTAAGTTATATCAATATTAATTTATCTAGCACGGTTGAATTTATGGCAAAATATATTAAATATTTAAATAAAACAATCGATCCTTTAATAGCAACCCTCATGTTAGTTGGTTTAGAAATTGATACTAATAATTTTCGCTTAAAAACGACTAAAGACACCTATGAAGCGGCTTCTTTTTTATCGGAGTTGGGTGCGGATAATGTTTTAAAACAAGAACTATTACAAGAAAATAAAGATGATTATTTAAAAAGACAAAAATTAATTGAAAAAAGCTATATGCTTAATGATAATATGGCCTTATGCATTGCCGATAATGAACTATATGAAAGTAAAGATTTAGCTTATATTGCTGAACAATTATTACAATTTGAAAATGTTGCGGCCTCTTTTGTCATCGGTTATTTATCTAAAGATACAATTGGCATTAGTGCCAGGTCACTAGGTAATATTAATGTTGAAGAAATAATGGCTAAATTAGGTGGTGGGGGTCATTTAACTGAAGCGGCTACGCAAATAAAAAATAGTACATTAAAAAAAGTGGAACAACAATTAATTGCTGTGATTGGAGGGACAAAATGAAAGTAATTTTTATTAAAGATTTAAAAGGCCAAGGTAAAAAAGGCGATATTAAAGAAGTAAAAGATGGTTATGGAACTAATTTTTTAATTAAAAATGGTTATGCTCTACTAGCTACCGACGCCAATTTAAAACATTTTAATACTCAAAAAGATAAAGAATTATTAAAAGAAAATTTATATATCAAAGAATGTGAAAATATAAAACAACAATTAGAAAAATTAAATATCCAAATCCAAGTTAAAGTTGGTAAAGAAGACAAAGTTTTTGGCAGTGTTAGTACTAAACAGATTACAACCGAATTAAAAAAATTAAATTTTAATATCGATAAGAATAAAATAAAATTAACTACTCCTCTATCTAGTTTAGGAACACATATTGTGGAAATTGAATTACATAAAAAAGTAATTGCTAAATTAAAAATAAACTTAGTAAAGTAGGTTGATATTATGCAAGAAAAAATAATCCCTCATAGCATTGAAGCTGAACAAGCAGTTTTAGGTTCGATGTTTTTAACAAAATATGCTTTACAAAAAAGTATCGAAAGTTTAAATGAAAATTTATTTTATTTAGATAGTCATAGTAAAATATTTTCGACAATTAGGGATTTAGCCGAAAATAATAAACCAATCGATATTATGACGGTCAGTGAAGAATTAAAAAAAAGAAATTTACTTAATACAATTGGGGGCATTGAATATTTAACAGAAGTAGCTAAAAGTGTTCCGACAGCAGCTAATATTGAAGAATATATTCGTATTGTCGAAGAAAAAGCGATTTTAAGAAGATTGATCGACGAAGGAACTTCAATCGTCACCGAGGCTTATAATTCCACTAATTCCATTAATGAAGTTTTAGATAATGCGGAAACTAAAATTTTAAATGTTGTTAAAACTAGAAAAGGTACCGAATTTAGAAGTATTCAAGATGTCTTATTTAAAACCCAATCTGATTTAGAAAAAATGTCTAAAAATAAAGGCGAAATGACCGGAATTGCGACCGGATTTTATAAATTAGATAAAATAACTTCTGGCTTACATCCTAATGAATTAATTATCATTGCCGCTCGTCCCGGCATGGGAAAAACCGCTTTTGCTTTAAATTTAGCCACTAATATCGCGATAAGTGGCAAGACTGTCGCTTTGTTTAATATGGAAATGAGTGCCGAACAACTAGCTACGAGAATGCTTTCTTCTGTCGGTCAAATTTTTGGTGACAAATTAAAAAGCGGTAATTTAAAAAATGAAGATTGGAAAAGAGTCAATGAAGCTATCAGTCGTTTAGCTGATACTAAAATGTATATCGATGATACCGCTGGGATGACAATTAGTGAAATAAGAGCTAAATGTCGAAGACTTGCTTCGATGAAAGATGGCTTAGATATCATTATTATCGATTATTTACAACTAATTCAAGGAACTGACCGTTATAAAGGCAATCGTGTCCAAGAAGTAACCGAAATATCCAGAAATTTAAAAACATTAGCGATGGAATTAAAAGTGCCAGTTATTGCTTTATCACAATTATCGCGTAGTGTCGAGGGTAAAGGAAGAAAAGATAATCGACCAATTTTAAGCGATTTAAGGGAATCTGGTTCCATCGAACAAGATGCTGATATTGTCGCCATGCTTCATCGTGAAGACTATTATAATCGTGAAGCCTTAATCGATGAAAACACTAGTCGGACTACTTTGATTATTGCGAAACATCGAAATGGACCAGTTACTGATATTCCCCTTATTTTTAAAACCAATACTAGTACATTTAATTCCGTTGATGAAAGTATAGAAGGTGATTAATTTGAAAAAAATAGGTTCTATTATAACCTGTATAATTTTAGGTATAATTTTATTTGTTATTTGTTTTGATTATAACAAACGTCAGTATCCTAATGAATTTTATAATGTTTATTTAGATGGTGAATATTTAGGCGTTATTGAATCTAAAACCGAATTAGAAAATTATATTGATGCTAAAGCTAATCATTTTATTAATGTCGAAGATGTTACAACGACTTATTGTGAAGATGAACGTTCATTAGAACAAATAATAATTGATCAAAATCTGCAACCATTAATTGATAGTAGTAAAAATACCGAATATTACGAAAATGATGAAGGATTAAACTGTGTCGATATTACTATCGAAGATGGTGAAATGATCGAAACAGTTTATACTCCGGAAGGTTTAAATGTCGAAAAAATCGTCACTTTTTCCGACCAATTAAATACAGTTGACGAAATCTATTCTAAAATTGTCAATTTAAAATCATTTACAATTAAAGGTTATCAATTTACAATTAAAGATGAAGATGAAAATATTTATATTTATGTAACTGATAAAGATATTTTTGAACAAGCTACTAACGAATTAATCAAAACATATGTCGGTGCGGAAACTTATGAACAATATTTAAATGATACCCAAAAACAAATCGATACCGTTGGTTCTTTAGTTGAAAATGTCTATATTGAAAACGAAATAACAGTCAAAGAAACACAAATACCAATCGATGAAGTTATTTATACTAATGCTTCTGATTTAGTCCAATTTCTTTTATATGGCACTAATCCAGTCACAACGACTTATATTGTTCAAGAAAACGAAATGATTAGTGATATAGCTTTTAATAATAAAATAAGTAATCAAGAATTCTTAATATCTAATCCTAAATATCGTAATGAAAATAGTTTAATTGCTGTAGGAACGGAAGTTTTAATTAAAGAAACCAATCCGCAATTAAGAGTTGTCGTTGAAATGTATATTGTCGAAGATAAAGAAGCTGATTATAAAACCGTTTATCAATATGATGAGAATGAATATATCGGCTATGAAGAAGTAGTTCAAGAAGGTGAAGCAGGTTTAGAAAGAATTAGCCAAAAACAAAAGATTGTCAATGGTGATATCGCTTTCGTTGAACCAGTTGGTAAAGAAATTTTAAAAAACACAGTCGATGAAATAATTATTAAAGGTGATAAATATGTTCCTAATGTTGGTGATTTATCGAACTGGGCTTGGCCTAGTGTCAGTGGTTGGGTCATTACTACTGATTATGCTTGGCGTATTCACCCTATTACTGGTGGTCGTGACTTCCACGATGCTTTAGATATTGCCGGTATGGGTTATAACTCCCCTATTTATGCGGCTAACAATGGAACGGTCATTATTAAAGAATATCGTTATGACTATGGTAATTATATGGTAATTGACCACAATAATGGCTATTATACCGTTTATGCTCATATGAATAAATTTATGGAAGGCATTAATATTGGTTCAACTGTTGCTCGTGGGCAACAAATTGGTTATGTCGGTTCAACCGGTTATTCAACTGGACCACATATTCACTTTGAAGTATGGAAAGATTGCCGTTACTGTAAAATTAATCCTTGGAGTATTTTCCGATGAAAATATCGGTTTTAGCTTCTGGTTCCAAAGGTAATTGTACCTATATTGAAACCAACTGTACTAAAACATTAATCGATGTTGGGATGAGTAATTTATATATTGAAAAAAAATTAATATCATTAGGTATAGACCCTGATGATATTAATAATATCTTTATTACTCATACCCATATCGATCATGTGGCAGGACTAAGAGTTTTTGTTAAAAGACATCATTCGACTGTTTATTTAACAGCTAAAATGTACGAAGAATTAAAAGATGATCTTATTGATTATGTCATTATCGAAGACAAAATTGTCGTAGCAGACTTAATTGTCGATTATTTTAAAACTTCCCATGATGCACCTGATTCTGTCGGTTATATATTTAAAAGTGAAGATAAAGAATTTGTCTATGTTACGGATACTGGTTATATTAATATTAAAAATTTAAAAAAAATAACTAATAAAGATTTTTATGCTTTTGAAAGTAATCATGATATTGAACTTTTAATGAATAATCCGCATTATCCTTATCATATTAAACAAAGAATATTAAGTGATAAAGGTCATTTATCTAATTTACAATGTGTTCAATATTTAGAAAAAATTGTCGGCGATAAAACAAAATACATTGTTCTAGCTCATCTTTCAGAACAAAATAATAAACCATCTTTAGCTTTAGATAATGTTAAAGATAAACTAAATAGTAATATTAAAATAATGGTTGCCGATCAAAATGATAATACCGAGTTGATTGAAATATGATTAAAATAATATGTGTCGGTAAATTAAAAGAAAAATATTTATCTGAAGCTTGCCAAGAATATCTTAAAAGGATTAGTAAATATACTAAAATCGAAATAATCGAATTAAAGGATAGTAATATTTTAGAAGAAAGAGATAATATTTTAAAATATATAAATAAAGATTATATTATTACTTTAGATATTGAAGGTAATATGTTAGACTCCCCTACTTTAGCTAAAAAAATCGATCATATTTTTTTAACCAATCCTAATATTACCTTTATTATTGGTGGTTCATATGGCTTACACCAAGATATTAAAAATTTAAGTAATTTTAGTTTATCGTTTTCGAAATTGACTTTTCCTCATCAATTATTTAGAGTTATGTTATTAGAACAAATATATCGTAGCTTTAAAATATTGAACAATGAAACTTATCATAAATGATAATTTTTGCAAAAAGTTTTAGAAAATGTGTGTTTTGGAAAAATATTTCCAAACCTTGACTAATTTGGCTATAAAGTCAATTAACTATTAGAAAGTAAAGAAAATCTTGACTTAAATTGTTTATAAAAGTGAAATTTGAAACTTATTCAAAAATGATTGACTTTAAAATGAAAATAGTGTTATTAAAAAAGCGGTGATTCCCACCATAAGAGGAACTAAAAAAAGAAACTAGAGAGCACACTCTAGTTTTATTTTTTGATTTATTGTATAATTACTAATGGTAATGTTATGAAAATTTATTAACACAAACGACAATATATTTGCAAAAAAATGTCGTAAAAATATTTTTTGCAAGTTTATTTGCAAAACTTTACTTTTTTTAAAAAAATATGTTAATATTATCGTAGGTGATTAAAAATGATATTAAGAGATGCTTATTTAAAAAAAATGATTGACGCTAAAGATACCGAATTTATAAAAGTGATAACAGGTGTAAGAAGAAGTGGGAAATCAACGTTATTATTAATGTTTAAGGATTATTTATTAAATAATAATGTTAAAGAAGAAAATGTATTAACATTAATTTTGAATCGGCAATTTATGATGATATAAAAAATTATAAGGATTTATATCAATATATAAAAGATAAAATAAAAAAAGAAAAAGTTTATTTATTACTAGATGAAGTACAAAATATTG
>CALVVP010000061.1 GCA_944363895.1 uncultured Bacilli bacterium
AGAAATTTTGAGGAAATAAACTAGATTTTTATTTAAAAATAAGTTATAATTATTTATAGAATAAATGGGGTGAATAATATGTTAGGAAAAATAGTTTATATCAGCAATAATATGGCACATGTTCAAATACCACCTAATGTGAAAGTATCGACTAATTTAATGAATATGCATGTTATATTTGAAGATGAAAAGAAAAAGGTTTTAGGAGAAATCGACGATATTGGTCAAGATTTAATTAAAATTAGATTTTTAGGAGAAATTGTCAATAATCAATTTGTCGGCGGCGTCATTAGAAAACCAACGATTGAATCAAATGTCAGAATGATTAATAGTGAAGAATTAAAATTAATTATCGGCTATAATGATAAAAATAGTTTTATGTTAGGAACTAGTGCTTTATACGATAATTACCCAATTATGGTCAATATTAATGAATTGTTTTCTAATCACATGGCGATTTTTGGTAATAGTGGTTCGGGTAAATCTTGTGGTGTAGCTAGACTTTTACAAAATGTCTTCACTAACCCTAATTTCAAACCATATAAAGCTAATATTTTTATTTTTGATGCTTATGGCGAATATCACAATGCTTTTTCTAATTTCAACAGTATCGATAGTAATTATCAATTTAAATATTATACGACTAATAAACACGATACGATTGGCCAACCCTTGTTAATTCCTTTATGGCTGTTGGATAATGATGATTTTGCAATTTTGTTAAATGCTAGTGAACATTCCCAATTACCGATTATCGAAAGAACCTTAAAATTAGTCAAAATATTTTCCGCTAGTGATGAAATGGCTTTAAAATATAAAAATCATTTGATTGCTAAAGCAATTATGAATATTTTATATACAAATCAAAGCGCTAGTAGTAAAAGAAACGATGTTTTTGCAATCTTTAATTCCTGTTCAACTCCGCAATTTAATCCTGAAGCTGTTCTTCAAGGAGTTGGCTACACAAGAAAATTTAGAGAATGTTTTTTAATTAACGACCAAGATAATTTTTCGGAAAGTGTCTTATTATCCGAATATGTTTCTAGTTTTATCGATGAAAACTTAGATCAATATGAGGAAACAAGTATTAATTATTTTACTTTAGAAGATTTAGAAAAAGCTTTAAATTTCACTTTAATATCAGAAGGATTATTAAGAAATGAGAAAGCTTATAACAGTGCAATCACTTTAAAAGTAAGATTACATTCGATTATCATTAGTGAATATGCTAAATATTTTAATGTTCCGGAATTTATGACTGCTGATCAATATATTGCTAGTTTAATTAGTCTTAATAATAGAAAAGCGCAAATAATTAACTTTAATTTAGAAGATGTTGAAGATTGGTTTGCTAAATTTGTTACTAAAACTTATGTCAAATTATTATTTAATTATACTAAAAGTATGAGTAATCGTGCAACTATTCCTTTCCATATTTTTATCGAAGAAGCGCATCGCTATGTTCAAAAAGATAATGACACATTTTTACTAGGATATAATATTTTCGACCGAGTGGCTAAAGAGGGACGTAAATATGGTTTAATACTTGATCTTATTTCACAGCGACCAGTTGAATTATCTGATACTGTTATTTCGCAAATGTCTAATTTTTTGATTTTTAAAATAACTCATCCTTTAGATGTTGAATATATTCAAAAAATGTTACCTAATATTAGTATCGATATTGTCGAAAAACAAAAGAGTTTACAACCGGGTACTTGTATGGCTTTTGGTCGGGCTTTTAAAATTCCTATGATTGTTAGAATGCAAATGCCTAATCCAATGCCAGAAAGCAGTAACTGCGATATTATAAATACATGGTAAAAAAACATTGGCTAAACACCAATGTTTTTATTTTTCTTCTTTTTTTGGTTCATTTTTAGTTTTTAAACCATAATGAGTTCTAACTTTATCTTCAATTTCACTAGCTAATTGTTGATTTTTCTTAAACAATTCTTTGACATTTTCTTTACCTTGACCGATTTTTTCACCATTATATGAATACCAAGCACCGCTTTTTTCAATAATGTTGGCTTCACTAGCTAAATCAACTAATTCACCTTCATGTGATACTCCCTCGCCATACATAATATCAACAGTACAAGATTTAAATGGTGGAGCCATTTTGTTTTTAACAACTTTGATTGTTGTTTTGTTACCGACAATATCAGTACCTAATTTAATTGCTTCAGCTCTTCTAATTTCTAGTCTAATAGAAGAATAGAATTTTAATGCTCTTCCTCCTGGTGTAACTTCAGGATTTCCAAACATCACACCAACTTTTTCTCTTAATTGATTTATGAATATAGCAATTGTATTAGTTTTATTGATAACTCCCGCTAATTTTCTTAAAGCTTGGCTCATCAATCTTGCTTGTAAACCAACATGTGACTCGCCCATTTCTCCTTCGATTTCAGCTTGTGGCACTAATGCTGCTACTGAATCGATAACAATAACGCTAATAGCACCACTTCTCACTAAAGCTTCACAAATTTCTAAAGCTTGTTCGCCATTATCCGGTTGAGATAATAATAAATCATCAATATTAACGCCTAGTTTTTTGGCATATTGTGGATCTAAAGAGTTTTCTGCATCGATAAAAGCTACTCTTCCGCCTAATTTTTGAGCTTCAGCAATCGCATGTAAGGCAAATGTTGTTTTACCACTTGATTCAGGCCCATATATTTCGATAATTCTTCCTTTAGGATATCCACCTATTCCTAAAGCCATATCTAAAGATATTGAACCACTAGGGATGACATCGATATTTCTAACCTCGTTAGAACCCAATTTCATTACTGAACCTTTGCCAAATTGCTTTTCAATATCTTGTAAAACTTGATCTAAAGTTTTATCATTACTACTTTTTGTCATATTTCCTCCTTATTTTAACTCCTACATTTCAATTATAACTTATTTTATTGATAAAGTCAATACAAAAACGAACTAAAGTTTGTGTTTTTTTGTTATTAAAAAGATAGTCCTTTTAGACTATCGGAAATGTTTGTATTCATCCTCATTAATATAAACTCTATCGCCATTATCATCATAGTAATAAGCGCCATCAAAATTATCATAATCATGATCTCCATTATCAATTATATAACCATTACGATTTAATATAACATCATTAGTTGTTTGTTCAATTTGCGTGTCAAACTTATTAGCAAAGAAAGTTATTGGTAAATATGTTACACCATTAATATTTAAAATTTTATAATTATTGACTAATTTGCCATCAAAATATACTTTATTATTAGTTGTGGCAGAAACTTCTTTTTTCGATAATTTACGATTAGGGCGTTCATTAGTAGTTGGAACTTGTGGATAATCTTTTAAATAGATTTTATTGCCATAATCATCATAATAATATTCATCGCTATAAGTATCGTTAGAGTTAATATAAATAGTTTTATTTTTCCAAGTAATATCGGCATCATATAAAGTTTGGGCAGCATCGACTGGTAAATAAGCTGTATTGTTATAGATAAAAGCTAAAGTTTTTTTACCATCAATATCACGAGGAATAAATAACTCACCATCAACATAAAAATTAACGCCAGTATAAATATCTATTTGATTAGAAATAGATGGTTTATTTGTAACACTAGATTGTAAATCGCTAGTATCCAAATAACCACGGTCAATTATTACTAATATATCGTTGTTATCTTTATAATAAGTATATTCACCATCTTCACTAATTCTAATTGGATGATTGTTTTTTCCATAACTAGTATAACTATTATAATTATCTATTTGATTATAGTTTTTAGTATATACTTTAGAAACCATTAAAGATTGTTTATAATCTAAATATTGATTAATTGCCTTACTTAAATTTGTATAATAAGCATATTTATCATTAATTGTTTGTTTAACTAAATTTGTATCACCATAGATTGCTAAAAAGATATCATAATCTGAAATACCATTTTTAATTGTATAGTTTCCATCATTAATAGCTGCTTCTATTTTATCGTAAAAAATATCGGTATCACTCATTGCTTGACGACACATTTTTTCATCATTTTTAGGAATAATAACAGCATTATATTCGGTTTTGAAAGTTGGTTTTTTAGAGTTACTATAAATAGTTACTAAGTTAGGAATAACTACTAAAGTCTTTTGTTTACTTAAGTTTGTATCATTAAATGATATTATTTTTGAATCAATTATTTCATTATTTTTTATTTTATAAATACCAACATTAACGAAATTATTATTTTTTTTAACAAAAGTACAAGTATAATTATCAGCGTAACTATCTAAATCTCTAACCGGAATATTAGTAACACTAGAAAAAACTAATTTACTTTCGTTAATTTTACTTTTTAAATATTTTTGGATTATTTGTTTTTCTTTATTATTTAAACCATCCATTATTTCTTCATAGTTTCTTTCAATTTCATCAATACTAGCTAACATTCTTGCCATGTTATTATTTTTGGTACTATTCATTCCACCATTAGCTAAAATCGTATAAACTTCTTGGAAATCACTATCAATATCTTCGATAATTTCTCTTAATTCTTTTGCTTGATAATCAGTTAAATAACTAGATGTATAATCTTTTTCATTGACATATTCATCATTTCCACTATAACTTATCGTAATATCAGGAAATTCAATATTGGCAGCTTCAGCTTTAACTGTTCCTCCTACCATAAATCCCGTTGCCATAACAAAAGGTAATACTTTTTTTAGCGCTAAATTTTTACTGTTTTTCATTAATTCTTTAATCTTTTGTAAATTGATATCCATAATTTTCCTCCCCTTTAATTAATATGTCATTTATACTAACACACATATTAATAAAAGTCAAATTTAAAATAAGTATAACTGTTTTCTAGTTATACTTATTATTAATTTATGGAGTGAGAACGGCACGAGTTGTTAAGTCGCTGTTGTTACCATCATCGTAGTAGAAGAAGAACACGCCAGCATAAGAACCATTGCGATAGAATCCGCTACGTAGAAACCATGAGTAGTTTGAGAAAGGAAAGTATGTTTCATCACTATACCAACCACCTATAGTGTTTCCAAAAATCGTTAAAGTTTCCTTTGTTGCATCTCCTAATTTCCCACGTCCATGAATTGTATAACCGCTGCTTCCAAAATATGTATATTTATCATAATACTTCGCATCCGGTGCACTACTAAATCCCGCATCACTTGAATAAAAGCCACCACTACTATTCACCATGTTGCCCATGACGTATTCCCAAGTTCCACCTGACATGTCATATACGCCATATACTGTTCCTGTAGTTGACTGTCCAGTATTACTTTTATACGATATATTACTACTTCCTCCTCCAGTATAATAACTACTATTACTATTTATTGTTATATCTGTTGTTCCTAGTCCGTATTTACTTTGTTTTAAATACGCTACTGCTCCCCATTCCATATTCTTTATCATATGACTATCTCCACTTAAGCCATAACTGCTTTTTATGTTTTGGATAGATGTGAAGAAGTTTGATACGGTTGTACTTCTTAAACTACTTACTCCTGGCTTTATAGTTATTGTACTGGTACTTCCACTTACTTCAAACTTACCTACCCAGAAACCAGTTAACTCTTTATCGCCAAACGTGAATGCTGGATGCGTATACCAGTTGCCATTAGATGCATTTGTACAGGTTTCACTACTACCACCTGAACTACTTATCGCATCAGTACAACTTACAGTTCCTGTTGTTGTTATTCCTGATTCAAAGGTTGCATTAATTAATTGTGCATTATTGGCATTAAACAATTGATATTTATATCTTGGTATCCATACATACCAAAGAGCTACTTCACTTTCACTTATTGTATCTCCAACATTTTTAGAAACACCACTGTTTAATACTACCGCATTCGCCCATTCTTTATTATCATAATCATACCATTCTTCACTTATATCAGCATATACCCAATTTGTTCCATTATATTTTATTGGTATCATATTATTTAATAATTCTGGACTATTTGCTCCACTTGTATCTATATATTCATTTGCTTTAACTGTTATTTGCTTAGAAGCAGTTGCCGTTTTTCCATTACCACCAGTTGCTGTACAACTTACTGTTCTTGTTCCTGCTGCTAAACTGCTTGTATTTGTTGGGGTACATGAAATACTTCCTCCACTTATTCCATAACTTACAGTAAAGTAATTACTTACTACATTACTATCTCCTTCTGTTATTTCAACTGTTCCACTTTTAGCAGTTAATGTTGGACTATTCTTTTCTTTTTTAATTGTATAAGTTCTTGTAGCTGTATTTCCAGCTTTATCTGTCGTTGTTATTGTTACAGTTGTGCCAGCTGTATTATTTGTTATACTACTTATATTACTTGTGGTATTATTATGTCCTGATAAAGCATCACTTCCATTTGCCACATTAACTGTAACATTGGTTGTATACCAACTAT
>CALVVP010000062.1 GCA_944363895.1 uncultured Bacilli bacterium
CAATTTGGTCTCATGGTGCAGCTGGTTAACACGTCTGCCTGTCACGCAGAAGATCGCGGGTTCGAGTCCCGTTGAGACCGCCATATGGCTTCATAGCTCAGTCGGTAGAGCAAGGGACTGAAAATCCCTGTGTCGCTGGTTCGATTCCCGCTGGAGCCACCATTTTGTTTATAACTTAGTTTTATATAAATTGGTTACGTACTGCGCTCGTAGCTCAGTTGGATAGAGTGTTTGGCTACGAACCAAAAGGTCAGGGGTTCGAATCCCTTCGAGCGCACCATATTATCGGGAAATGGCTCAACTTGGTAGAGCACCTGGTTTGGGACCAGGGGGTTGCATGTTAAAATCCTGTTTTCCCGAGTATTTTATTAATGAATTCTTATAAAATAAGAGTTTTTTAATTTCTATTAAAAAAATTATCTTAATCATATAATTTTAAAGTACAAAGAAAACGAGGTGTTAAAATGAATGAACAAATAAAAAAAATAATGCAAGAATTAATCGATGCTGATGCTACACCTGGTATTAATTATGCCATATTAAATAAACAACAATATTTAGGTTCCTTAGGACTAAAAGCCCAATATAGGTTAGCTAATGAAGTTTTAAAGGAAGAAAATAATCTCAATACCATTTATGATTTAGCTTCATTAACAAAAGTAATTTGTACTTTAACGATAATTTTTCGATTATATGAAAAAGGCCTTTTAAACTTAACAGATAAAGTAAAAACTTATTTACCTGATTTTAATTATGACGATATAACGATATATGATTTATTAACGCATACTTCAGGATTACCTGCTGATTTAAATTCAAAAGAAATTATTGCAAAAGAAGAAATTGTGCAAAAAATATATTCATTAAAAAAAGTTAAAAAAGGTCAATTTCTATATTCCGATATCGGTTATATATTTTTAGGCTTAATAATCGAAAAAGTATGCATTAAAACACTTGATAAAGTCTTTGCCGAAGAAGTTACTATTCCCCTAGAAATGCAAAATACTGGATTTAATCCTAAAACCAAAAATATAGTTGCTCCTACCGAAATAACTAAAGAAAGAGGTGTAATAAGAGGAATTGTTCACGATGAGAAAGCTTGTTCTATGAAAGGAATAGCTGGTCATGCTGGTGTTTTTTCTGATATCCATGATGTAGTTAATTTTGTTTCAATGATTTTAAATAAGGGAATATTTAAAGGCAAAAAATATTTAGACAAATCAACAATCGAACGATGGTTTTCGCCATTAATTGAAATAGATGGATACTATCGCTCATTTTGTTGGTATGTTGGGAACAATCCTAATATAATCGAAGAGGAAACAACAGATATAATTTCTTTCAATGGTTTTACTGGACCTAGTATATCGATCGATAGAAAAAATAATATAGGTATTATTATGTTGACCAATAGAGTTCATCCAACACGAGATAATCGTTTAAATATTGTAATGAGAAAAGATATTAGTAAAAAAGTGTATCATCTTTTAAAAAATGAAATAACTATTGATGATATAAAAAAAGAGCCACAAATTACTAAAAGTGATTCTGATAATCCAAAGACTTTATCTTTAAAATATAATTGACACATTTATTCTTTAATGATATAATCAAGGCATTAAGTCGCACTTGTTTATACATTAAAGATACTATACTTGTTGCTTGTAAAAACTATATAGACAACTGTATAGTTTTTTAGGAGGGAACTATGAAAAGAAAAATTGAATTAAAAAATGTTAAAGGAACTTATGATTACTTACCAGAACAACAAAAAATCAGAAATTATATTAATGATACATTAAAAGAGGTATTTGAAGAGTATGGCTATCAACCTTTAGAAACACCAATTTTGTGTTATTATGACCTATTAGCTGGTAAATATGATGAAAATAATGATATTTTAAAAGAAATTTATCAATTAACTGATCAAGGTAATCGAAATTTAGGTTTAAGATATGATTTAACGGTTCCTTTTGCTAAGTGTATTGCGATAACTAAAGATTTAAGATTACCGTTTAAAAGATATGAAATTGGTCGTGTTTTTCGAAATGGACCTGTAAAAACGGGAAGAGACCGTGAATTTATTCAATGTGATGTTGATGTAGTTGGAATATCTGGACAAATGATCGAAGCGGAAATAATATCTTTATTTATTGTCGGTTGTGAAAAATTAGATATCGATGTTTTAATTAAATATAATAGTCGTAATTTAATGTCGGGTCTTATTAAAGAACAAAATATCGCTGATGAATTAGTTTCTAGTGTTATTACTATTATTGATAAATTAGAAAAAATAAGTGAAACTGAAATAATTGAAGAATTTAATAAAATTGGTATTTCTCAAGAAATAACCTTAAATTTATTAAATATATTTAAATTAAATATTGAAGAGTTAAGCAAATTATATGAAAATACTAATAATGAATCAATTAAAAAAGGATTAACCGAAATCAAAGAATTAGAAGCTTATATTATTAAGTTAGGTATTCAAGATAAGACTAAATTTGTTGCTACTTTAGCGCGCGGTCAAGATTATTATACAGGAAATGTTTTTGAAGCTTATTGTCAAGAATTGACTAGCAGTATTGGTGGCGGTGGTCGATATGATAATATGATTACGGATTTTATCAATGATGGTAATCAATATCCTGCTGTCGGAATCAGTTTCGGTTTATCATCACTTTATGAAATCTTAAGAAAAAGAGAACAGTTTAAAAATAAATCGTTAATTGATATTTATATTATTCCTTTAAATACTAAAAAAGAAAGTTTGATTTTAGCTAATAATTTAAGAAAATTGAACTATAAAGTTGATTTAGAAATGAACGATAAAAAATTAAAGAAAAGTTTTGAATTTGCTAACCGGGAAAACATTCCTTATGTGATTGTTTTAGGTGAAAATGAAGTTAATAACAATTATTTTAATTTAAAAAATATGTCAACTGGTCAAGAAGATAAAATTGCTTTAGATGATTTAGAAATGATAAAAAAAATTATAGTGAAATAAATACTATAATTTTTTCTTGGGGAATTTTATAACATTGTCATATTGTTTTGGTTCACATAATTTTTCGACAATTTGTTGATATTCGGCATTTTCTAAACGTCTAAAAATTGTCGCTTCATAATAACTGTAGCTTTCTAATTGTTTCAAGACAATTTGGTATTGATAGTAAATTATTTCTGAATCGATTCCTAAAAACCTAGTAATTTCATCGACTAATTTTAAACTTTTAGCATAATCTTCATTAACGAGAATTTGTTGATAAATGGCAATATCTTTTTGTAAGACATCTATTGGTATTATTTTGTCCATAAGCGCTCCTTTTTTATATTGTATCATATTTATTTAAATAATAACCTTTTTTTTGAATATTCATATAATATTTTGAGGTTGATAATATGTTAAATTTTTCAGATAATTTTTTTAAAAAAATCGAAAAGAAAACTAATGTCGGGAAAGATACTATTTTAGGATTAGCTAAAAAATTACAAGAAGGAAATTTAAAAGATGAAAATACTTTAAGAGAGGTAATTCAAGAATTAAGCAAAATGACCGGAAAAGATATTTCTAAAGAAAAAGAAAATAAAATAATTAATGCCGTTAAAAACGATAATGTTCCAAAAGATATCGATAAAATGTTTTAAAATTAATAATGGTATAAAGTTAAATTAATTACATATATTTTACTAACGATATGGAAAGTAGGGAATATATGGAAAAAATAGATATTATAAAAAGTATTACCAATAGAACGGGAGGAGAAATTTATCTAGGGGTAGTAGGAGCAGTTAGAACCGGTAAATCAACTTTTATTAAAAAGGTAATTGAAAATTTAGTTGTTCCTAATATCGAGGATGAATACGAACGAAAAAGATGTTTAGATGAAATTCCTCAATCAGCGCAAGGTAAAACTATTATGACAACGGAACCTAAATTTGTTCCAAGCAATGCAGCTAAAATTAAAATTGAAGATTTTAGTGCTAATGTTAAATTAATTGATTGTGTGGGATATGTTATCCCTGAAGCTAAAGGCTACGAAGATGAAAATGGTCCTAGAAAGGTAAGAACTCCTTGGTATGATGAAGAAATACCTTTTATTGAAGCAGCCGAAATAGGAACCGAAAAAGTAATTAAAGATCATTCAAGTATCGGTATTGTCGTAACGACTGATGGTTCAATCGGAGAAATAAGTCGAAATAGCTATGTCGAAGCTGAACAAAGGGTAGTTAGTGAATTAAAAGAAATTGGGAAACCATTTATTGTTATTTTAAATTCAGTTCATCCAATGTTACCAGAAACGGAAAATTTAGCCGATAGTTTAAGAGAAGATTATGGTGTGCCTGTTTTACCAATTAGTGTCGAAAATATGACAGAAAGAGATATTTATAACATTTTAAAAGAAGCATTATATGAATTCCCAGTAGTCGAAGTTAAAGTAGAAATGCCAGAATGGATTGCTTGTTTAAATCATGATCATTGGCTAAAACAAATATATATGGATAAAATCAAAGAAAGTGTTATTGAAGTCGAAAAAATAAGAGATATTGAACATATAACTAGCCATTTTAATGATTGTGAATATATTAGTAAAGCCTATTTATCGAATGTTGACACATCAACTGGCGAAATAACAGTCACTTTACAATCTCCTAACACTTTATATAATCAAGTTTTAAAAGATATCATTGGTGTTGATATTACTAATAAAACAGATTTATTAATGTTATTTCAAGATTACAACGAAGCAAAACAAGAATATGATCAGATTAAAACGGCTTTAAAAATGGTCAAAACCACAGGATATGGAGTAGCTAGTCCAACTTTAAACGATATGAAATTAGAAACACCTGAAATAATTAAACAAGGAAGTCGTTATGGAATAAAATTAAAAGCTGTTGCTCCGTCAATTCATATGTTTAGAGTTGACGTTGAATCGACATTTGAACCAATTATCGGTAGTGAAATTCAAAGTAAAGAATTAATTAATTATTTAATGAAAGACTACGATATAAACCCAGCTAATATTTGGAAAAGCGAAATATTTGGTCGTAGTTTAGATATTATCGTTAAAGAAGGTATTCAAGCTAAATTATCTTTAACTCCTGAAAACGCTCGTTATAAATTACAACAAACATTAACTAAATTAGTTAATAAAGGCTCTGGTAATTTATTTACAATTGTCTTATAAATCATACAAATTAAGTATGATTTTTTCTATTGAAATAATAAAATTATAAAAAAATAATAAAATTGCATTAAAAATATTGCATTTAATTGAAAAACATGGTATTCTTTAAATGTAAGCAAGATAGCTTATGTAAAAACAATAGGAGGTATACAAATGTCAAAACAAGATTTAGTTAATTACATAGCAGAGGAAACAGGATTAACAAAAGCTGATGCCACTCGTGCATTAGATGCAATTATGAAAGGAATTACGGAAGGATTAAAAAAAGAAGGTAAAGTTACTTTAACAGGTTTTGCTACATTTACAGCTAAACAAAAACCTGCTAAAACTGGTAGAAATCCAAAAACTGGTGAAACAGTTAAAATTCCTGCAAGAGTTGCTGCTACAATTAAAGCTGGTTCTAAATTAAAAGATGCTTTAAATTAAGAGGTTATTTCAACCTTTTTTTCTTATCGAGGTGACCTTTAATGTATGATACTGCTATTGAAGTATTAAATAAGATAACTGACTTTGGCTATAAAGCTTATATCGTTGGGGGATATCCTAGAGATATTTATCTTAAAAGAAATAGTCTTGACATCGATATTTGTACTAATGCTACCCCTAAAGAATTAAAAGAAATTTTTCACGAAAGTATTTTAAATAAACAGGAATATGGTAGTGTTAGTTTAATGTACAAAAAAATAAGATTTGAAATAACGACATTTAGAAAAGAAATAAAATACGAAAATAATCGTTTTCCTGTCAAAATAAAATATATTGATACCTTAACTGACGACCTAGAAAGAAGAGACTTTACCATCAATACACTTTGTATTGATAATAAAGGTAATTTTATCGATTTATTAAATGCTAAAAGAGATCTCGATAATAAAATAATTAGATGTGTCGATAATGCTGATAAAAAAATAAAAGAGGATATTTTAAGAAGTTTAAGAGCAATTAGATTTGCTACAATCCTTAATTTTAAATTAGATGATAAATTAAAAAAAGCAATTAAAAAAAACAGTCATCTGTTAAAGAATTTATCGTATTTTCGGAAAAAAGACGAATTAGAAAAAATATTTTCCTCACCAAATTGTGCTTACGGTTTATCTTTGATTAAAGAGTTAAATTTAGATAGAGATTTAGAACTTTCTAATTTTGCTAATTTAGTTGTTACGACTTCTTCTTTAGGCATTTGGGCGCAATTAGATGTTTTGGATATTTATAATTTTTCTAATAACGAAAAACAGATTATTAAAGATATTCAAGCTTGTTTAAAAGAAAATATTTTAGATAATAAAATTTTATATAAATATGGGTTATATGTTTGTACTTTAGTAGGGGAAATAAAAAAAATTAAAAGAATTGATATCGTCGAAAAATATAATAAATTGCCAATTTATAATCTTAAAGATATCAATATTAAAGCTACTGATATTTGTCAGCTATTAAATAAAAAGCCCGGTGCTTTTATTAATGAAATTTATCATGATTTAAAAAAACAAATTTTAGACAATAAAATAATTAATGAAAAAGAATATTTAATTAATTATATCAAAGAAAAATATTTGACAATTATAAATTAAATATGATATATTTATATTGTTTATTTAACGAGGAACAAAACAAAAGTTATTTAATTGGTAATAAAAGAAAATTAGTGGTTGATGAAAACTAATCAAGATTAAATAAATAATTACATTTTGGGAGTTAAAACGGGTAATTTCGTTAAAAATTAAAGTGTATGATTATTCATAAATTAAGGTGGTACCGCGGGAATCTCGTCCTTATTTTATGGATTTTTTTTAAATTTAAAGATTGGATAGTGATTAACATGCGATATTTTGAAAAAATAAGTTTTGAACAATTTAAAAAAGATATATCTTGTGATAAAGATTTATATAATAATTATATATTACCGAAAAGAGCTACTAAGAATAGTGCTGGATATGATTTCTTTGCTATTAATGATATAACAATAAAACCAAGAGAAATTGTTAAAATACCAACTGGTTATAAAGCTAAATTTAACGATAATGAAGCATTGTTAATTATAATAAGAAGTAGCTTGGGATTTAAATATAATTTAAGACTTACTAATCAAGTAGGATTAATTGAAAGCGATTATTATAACAATGAATCTAACGAAGGACATATGTGGGTATCATTGCAAAACGAAGGACAAGAAGAAGTAACAATCAAAAAAAATACCGCTTATAGTCAAGGTATATTTATTAACTTTTTAAAAATAGATAACGATGAAACTACGAATATTCGTAAAGGTGGTTTAGGTAGTACAGATAGGAGAGATGAAAAATGAAATTATATGATGAATTAGTATGGCGAGGTTTGATTGAAAATATAACTGATGAAAAATTAATTGAAAAGATTAATAATGGTGGTTTAACTTTTTATATCGGAACAGATCCGACTGGTGATAGTTTACATATTGGACATTATTCAACTTTTTCTATGGCTTTTCGTTTAAAACAAGGAGGTCATAATCCTATTTTATTAGTTGGGGGAGCGACTGGTTTAATTGGCGATCCTAAACCGACAGCTGAACGACCGATGATAACTAAAGAAACATTAGAATATAATTATAAATGTTTAAGAAAACAAGTTGAAGATATCTTTGGCTTTGAAGTGGTCAATAATTATGATTGGTCAAAAGATATTAATTTTATCGATTATTTAAGAGATTATGGTAAATATTTTAATTTGAATTATATGTTAAACAAGGAAACTGTTAAAAGTCGATTAGATATCGGGATTACTTATACGGAATTTTCTTACATGATTATGCAAGCCTTAGATTTCTTATGGTTATATGAAAACAAAAATTGTACCTTACAAATAGGTGGTTCTGACCAATGGGGGAATATTACTTCCGGAGTTGAATTAATTAGAAAAAAAATCGGTAAAGAAGCTTTTGGTTTAACGATGCCTTTAATCACTAAAGCTGATGGTACTAAATTTGGTAAAAGTGAAGGTAATGCGATTTGGTTAGATATCAATAAAACATCTAGTTATGAGATGTATCAATTTTTCTTAAATGCGGAAGATAGTAAAGTAATCGAATATTTAAAAAAATTAACATTTTTATCGAAAGAAGAAATTGAAGAAATAGAAAAAAAACATCTTGCTCATCCAGAAAATAGAGATGCTCATAAAACTTTAGCTAAAGAAGTTATCACTTTCTTACACGGCAAAGAAGAATATGAAAAAGCTGTTAAAATAAGCGAAGCTTTATTTAGTGATAATGTTAAAAATTTAACTAAAGAAGAAATATTGATTGGTTTTAAAGGCGTTCCTACTTTTGAATTTCAAGAAGGAAACCTTGTCGATATTTTAGTTGTTAATAATATCTGCACAAGTAAAAGAGAAGCAAGGGAATTTATCAATAATGGAGCAATTACGATTAATGGCGAAAAGATTTTAGAAGATAAAATAATCACTAAAGAAATGGCAATCGATAATTCAATTATTGTTTTAAGAAAGGGTAAGAAAAAATATTATCTGGGAAAAATGATATAACAGCATAACATTTATTATAAAATGTAAAAAAGACAATTAAAAAATTATTGCAAAAGGATTGTAATAATTTTTTTAATTTTATATAATATTAATGGTGAAAAAAATATGGAATACAAAATTACTTTAAAAGATGAAATGGATACAATTGAATTAGCGCAGAATTTTGAATCAGAAAAATTTCCGAATATGATTATTTGTTTAAACGGCGAATTAGGGAGTGGGAAAACCGTATTTACTAAAGCTTTAGCTAGTGCTTTAGGCATTAAAGATACGATTACTTCGCCAACTTTTTCAATTATTAAAGAATATGAAGGAGAATTACCTTTATATCATATGGATGTTTATCGTTTAGATGGTAATACTAGTGGGGTTAATATTGAAGAATATTTCATTAAAGGAGGAATTGTCGTCATTGAATGGGCCGACACAATTAAAGATATTTTACCAAAAGAGAGATTAGATATAAAATTTAAGGTAGTTGACGAAAATAAAAGAGTTTTAATTATTACTCCTCATGGTAAACAATATGAAGATTTATGTGAGGCTGTATTATGAGATATCTTTTTATCGATACATCAAATAATTTAATTATAAGTATATTAGAAAACAATAAAGAAATTTATTGTTTTAATAGTCATGAAACAAATCAAACTTCAGCACAAGTTATGCCGATTTTAGATGAAGCTTTAACCAAAACTAAATTAAATATTAAAGATATTGATAAAATATTTGTAATTAATGGTCCAGGTTCTTTTACTGGCATTAGAGTTGGTGTGACGATTGCTAAAACAATTGGTTTTTGTTTAAATATTCCGATTATTCCTTTAAGTGAATTAGAATTATTAGCTACAACTAATACCAATACAGACTACAATATTAGTTTGATTGATGCAAGACGGGGCTATGTCTATGGGGCAATATATGATAAAAATTTAAAACCTTATTTTAAAGAACAATATATTTTATTAAGTGAATTAGAAAAAAAATATCCTGATAGTTACACAATTATTACCGATACTGCTAAAATTGATATTTTAAAAATAATCCAAAAACATGAATTAGATAAGCCTATTAATCCTCATCAATTAAATCCTAATTATTTAAAGAAAACAGAAGCGGAAGAAAATTTAGATGCTAAAAGAAATTAATGATTTAAATTTAGTTAATAATTTAAGCGATTATCAAGTAAGCTTTAATCAATTTAATCAAGTTTTAGGCTTTTTTTTAAATGATAATTTGATTGGTTTTGTCGATTATAGTATTATTTATGACCGATTAGAAATAAATTATATTTTTGTTAAAGAAGAATATCGAAAACAAAAAGTTGCTTATCGGTTATTAAAATATATCATCGACAACTATAATTATCAAAATATTACTTTAGAAGTAAATATTAACAATATCCCTGCCATCAATTTATATCAAAAATTAGGTTTCAAAATAGTTGCTACGCGACCTAAATATTATAATGGTGTTGACGGATATTTAATGGAAAGGAGAATTTCATGAAAATATTAGCAATTGAATCATCTTGTGATGAAACAAGTATGAGTGTTATCGAAGATGGACATATTGATTTAGGAACGATTATTTTATCACAAATTGATATTCACAAAATGTATGGAGGCGTAGTTCCTGAAATTGCTAGTCGTTCCCATGTTGAGAATATCACAATTGTCTTAGAAGAAGTTTTAGCTAAAGCTAATCTTACGATGGATGAAATCGATGCTATTGCGGTAACTTATGGGCCTGGATTAATTGGTTCGTTGTTAGTCGGTTTACTTGCAGCTAAAACACTTGCTTATATTTATAACAAACCTTTAATTCCCGTCCATCATATAGCAGGACATATATATGCTAATAATTTAGTTAAAAAAATGGCATTTCCTTTAATTGCTTTAGTTATTAGTGGTGGTCATACTGAATTGATTTATATGAAAGAAAATTATAGTTTTAAAAAAATTGGTGGAACTTTAGATGATGCGGTTGGTGAGTGTTATGATAAAGTGGCTCGTGTTTTAGGCCTACCTTATCCTGGAGGACCTAGTATTGACAAGTTAGCTAAAGAAGGTAATGATACTTATAAACTGCCAATCCCACTTAACGATGAAAGTTATGACTTTAGTTTTAGTGGTCTTAAATCAGCAGTTATTAATTTAGTTAACAATGAAAAACAAAAAGGAAATGAATTAAGAAAAGAAGATTTAGCTTGTTCGTTCCAAAACCGTGTAGTTGAAATATTAACTAAAAAAACAATTAAAGCTTTAAAAGAATATCATGTTAAAAATTTAATCGTTGCTGGTGGTGTTGCAGCCAATAGTGCAATTAGAAAATCTTTAGAATTAGAATGTCTTAAAAATGATGTTAATTTGACGGTACCACCGATTTTATATTGTACGGATAATGCGGCTATGATTGGAGCAGCTGGTTTCTTTGCTTATCAAAAAGGAATTTTAGCTAACTTAAATTTAAATGCCAAAGCAAATTGTAATTTGGAGGAACTATGAGAAATGTAGGAACGATTGTAAGAGGTATACGCACTCCGATAATTAAAGAAAATGACGATTTAGTTAATATTGTCGTCGATTCGGTTATGAATGCTAGTATTAGTGAAAACTTTGAAATTTTAGATAAAGATGTCATCGCCATTACCGAAGCGGTTGTGGGAATTGCGCAAGGTAATTATTGTACGGTGGATAACATTGCTAAAGATATTAAAAATAAATTTAAAACTAATCATATCGGATTAGTCTTTCCTATTTTAAGTCGAAATCGCTTTTCGATGATTTTGAAAGGTATTGCTAGGGGTTCTAATAAAATAACAATGTTATTAAGTTATCCCGCGGATGAAGTAGGTAATCATTTATTTGATGAAAAATGTTTAAGAAAATATGATATCAATCCTTATGTCGATACTTTAAGTTATGAAGAATATAATAAATTATTTAAAGATGAAGTTCATCCTTTTACCGGTATTAATTATGTTGAATTTTATAAAGAATTAGTCGAAAATGAAAATTGTGAAATCGATTTTATCTTTGGTAATGACCCAAAAGTTATATATGATTATGTCGATGAAGCTTTAGCTTGTGACATTCATACGCGTTTTACAACTAAAGAAACTTTAAACTGTTTAGGTTTAGACGATATTATGAATCAGTCAATTGCTGGCTCAGGCTTTAATAGTAAATATGGTTTATTAGGTTCTAATAAAGCTACTGAGGAAAAATTAAAATTATTTCCTAATGACGGTCAAAAATTAGTTGAAGATATTCAAAAAAAAATAAAAGATAAAACGGGTAAAGATGTTGAAGTTATGATTTATGGCGATGGGGCGTTTAAAGATCCTATCGGTAAAATATGGGAGCTAGCTGATCCGGTCGTTTCTCCTTTTTATACTAAAGGTTTAGAAGGAACACCGAATGAAATAAAATTAAAATATGTATCGGACAACAAATTTGCTAATTTAAAAGGCGAAGAGTTACAAAAAGCAATTAGAAACGAAATAAAACAAAAAGATAAAAATTTGAAAGGTCAAAATATCACTTTAGGCACCACACCAAGACAAATAACAGACCTTTTAGGTTCTTTATGTGATTTAACTAGTGGTTCTGGTGATAAGGGAACTCCTGTGGTTTTAGTGCAAAGATATTTTACAAATTATGCTGACGAATAAAATAAAGCTGTTGAAAAACAGTTTTTTCGTTATAAAAAAATGTTTAAATCCGGCAAAAAAAACAAACTCAATTATTATAATTATATAAATAAAACTAATCTTTTTATATAGAAAACCAAAAAGAAAAAAATCATAAAAAAACTATTTACAAACATATATTCGTATGGTATAATTGACCTATTGGTGGTGATGATATGGAAAAAATATTAAAAGGATATGTGTTTAGATTATATCCAACGAAAGAACAAGCAATC
>CALVVP010000063.1 GCA_944363895.1 uncultured Bacilli bacterium
AGAAGATATCGGGAAATTATTTACTAAATTTCAAAGAGTTGATGAAGATCGTAACACTACTGTTGAGGGAACTGGTTTAGGTTTAGCAATCACTAAACAATTAGTCGATATGATGAATGGTAAAATACTTGTTAATAGTGTGTATAATGAAGGTTCAGAATTTAAAGTGGCAATTGACCAAAGATTATCTAAAGAGAAAATCGAAGAAGAAAAAGAGGAAGTTGATGAATTTAATTTAGATTTAACTAATAAAAAAATCTTAATTGTCGATGATAATAAATTAAATTTAAAAGTTGCCCAAAAATTATTAGTTAAATATAATCCTATTATCACCACTGCCGAAAGTGGGATGGAATGTTTAAATTTAATTAATAGTGGGCATCGCTATGATTTAATTTTATTGGATGATATGATGCCGAAAATGCGGGGAACAGAAGTATTAATGCGATTAAAGAAAATAGAAAATTTTAATACTCCAGTTATTGCTTTAACAGCTAATGCGATAAATGGAATGAAAGAGCAATATTTAAAAGATGGTTTTGATGATTATTTAGCGAAACCAATTGAAAAACCAGAATTATATCGAATTTTAAGAAAATATATTACTAGTGATAAGGTAGTCAATGAAGAATCACCAAAAGAAGCTCAAAATACCGTATCTCAAAATACAATACTACAAAATGAAATTAAAGAAATTGGTATTAGTTTTAAAGATTATAGTGATAAAAAAGTTTTGATTGTCGATGATAATAAAGTCAACATTACCATTGCTATTAATTTTTTAAAACCATATAATTTTATAATTGAATCTTGTTTAAGTGGAATGGAATGTTTAAATTTAATTAATAGTGGTAAAACATATGATTTAATGTTTGTCGATATCATGATGCCTGAAATGGATGGAGTTGAATTATTAAATAAATTAAAGTTATTTCCTAATTTTAAAACACCCGTTATCGCTTTAACAGCTGATGCCGTCGAAGGCGCTAAAGAGAAATATTTAAGTTGTGGTTTTGATGGTTATATTGCTAAACCAATCGATAAAAACGAATTAAATAATCTTATCAATAAATTTTTAAATACGAATACTACTAAAAGAAATATTGATTATTTAAAAGAAAATGAGGTTGACATTGATAAGTCTTTAGAATTGTTAGGAGATATTAATACTTATAATGATTTAGTTAAAGAATTTATAGGAACAATTAAAGATAAAATTAATGATTTAAACCGTTATAAAAATCAAAACGATCTAGCTAATTATGCTATTTTAGTTCATTCATTAAAAAGTGATAGTAGATATTTAGGTTTTAATAGGTTAGCGGATATTGCTTTACAGCACGAATTAAAAAGTAAAGAAAATGATATAACTTATATTCAAAATAATTTTAATTTATTATTAAATGAAGTAAAAAAAATTATCGATATAATGAATCAATATATGAATTAAGTCTTAATGGCTTAATTTTTTAAACTGACTTAATAAGTCAGAACATTTTTAATTATTTTATGTTATGATTTAGTTAAGGAGGAATTTATGGATCAGATTAAAATGGGAAAATTTATTAAAGAATTATGTCAAGAAAAAGGTCTTACCCAAAAAAGAAATCGGCGATAAGTTAAATATAACAGATAACTCTATTTCTAAATGGGAAAGAGGAAATTCATAATGCAAATGACGCAAAATAAAAAAACACAAGATTTGTTTTATTTTAAAGGGAAATTTGAAGGTAAACATATTGAATTAAAATCATTAGAAACATTTAAAAAAATATGCAAAAATACGATTTTATTATTGACTTTTTAAAATAAAAATGTTAATGTATAGAGCTAAGAGGAACAATATGTAATAATTATTATATGTTTATAAGCACAAATTTCACATAATAATTGTTCCTTTGCCAACTGTAAAGGTGGTGGTTGAAAACATTTTTACTTTATTATATTAAATTTAATATTATATTTTTTTAGGGAGAGTGATATTTATGGCTAGAAAAAGTTTATCAGACTTTAATTATGACTATCAAGCATATGCTGATTATTTAGAATCACCAGAATGTGCAAATGACGATGGTTATGATACATATGTAGATCATAAAGGTAATATTTATGAATCTGACGATTGGACAAAAGGTCACGGACATAAAAATGTTAATAACGGTTATGACCGTGATAAAAATGATAGTAGAAGTAAAGGTAGAGGTTGGAAAAACCCTTGGTTAAAATATGCAGAAAAATTAAACTTAACATCGGAAGAAGTTGAATTTTTAGAGGTATTATTTAATTATAAGCAAAATAATCAAACTATTGAATTTGAAGAAAACAAACCGTTATCAAAAAGAAGATAATTTCAAATTAAAATAATAAAGTAAGAATAAATTTATATGGAAAATATTTTGAAAATCATTTATGATAAAACAGTTAATAATCAGATTTTGGATTTAAAAGATATTGAAAAAATCTTAGAATTGCTAGTAATTGATAAATGTTTAAATGATTATATTTTAAATATAAATGTTCAACATATAAGAAGCAATAATCTTGCTTCTTATTCCAACTATACTAAAAATATCACAGTTTATATTGAAAAAGTTGAACAAATGGTAAAGGACATCGAAAAAAATATTTTAATTAGTAACGATTTTGAAATCCTATTATATAAAAATTTATCTATTTTACAAGTTTTATTTCACGAAGTAGAACACGCAAATCAACAAAAAATTGCATATAATGAAAATAGTTTAGAGGCCTTTATAATTAGGTTATCTTATTTAGTAAAAAATTGTTATACTGAAGAATTATATGAATATTGTCCCGAAGAAAGATTAGCAGAAATAAAATCTTTTGAGGAAATAATTACATTAATAGGCTATCTAAATAATAACTTATCAATATTACCTGAAATATTATATACCGAACAATTAAAAAGATTATTAAGAGGATATCATTATAGTAATGCATTTATTAATGTACCTATAATTGATTATTTTACTCTTGGAAATAAGAGTGAACTATTAAATGCCTTTGATTTTTCGGACAATATACAAAGTCAATATACTTTAACTGAGCGATTTAGATATGGATTTCCTATTTCTATTGGAGAATATGGTACTTCTATGAAAAAACTTATATTATCTTTAAATAAAAATTTTAATAATCGAATAAATATTAAATAAAATATGATATACTTAACATAGTTAGGAGTTGATTTTTTTGGTAGTAAATATAAAGGATCTACAACATAATAATTCTGGAAAAGATTATGAAAATGGTTATAGAATAGTCTATTTTTATAATGATAAATACACAGTCGGAGAATATTGCAAAACAGTTGAAGGTTTTATGATAGGATTTGCAAAGTGTGATCCGATTATAGATGATGACGATATTCCCAAATTCATTTCAACTGAAGATTTACTTAATAGATATTTAGAAGAAGTTAAAGATGTTTTAGGTGTAGCCATTTATGATGTAAATGGGGAATGTATTGATAAAATTTATAAACAAGATATGAAACATTTCTTAAAATAATAAAAATAGGGTTCGACTTTGAACTCTATTTTTTATATAAGGTTATTTTCTACCACATAACCAATCAAGTGAAATATTATATTTATTAACTATTTGTAATGCAAATGCAGTTAATAATGTTGTTTTTCCACTCTCATAGGCACTAATTGTTGATTGAGTTGTATTAAGGAATTTGGCTAATTCTTCTTGTGTGATTCCATTGTTTTTTCTAAGCTCTTTCAATCTTTTCCCAATTATTTCATTATTAAATCTATATTTTTTTTGACTAAACGATTAAGAAAAATATCTTTTATCAATTCATTAATAAGTTATTTGGTAGTGTAATATGGTGGTTAGTGTGAACAAAGATGATATAGTTTTTTATCTAATTTTATTAGTTATAGACATAATTTTGTTGTTAATATATGCAATATATATAATTATAGATGAAAGAAAAAAATGGAAAAAAAAAGAATTTTTCAAATATACACTTCGTTATGAAGTAGATTACTTTTTATATTTTGATATGGTAAAAAAAATGAAGATAATTATATTTAAGAAAAAATTAGAATTATTTTGGTTGAATATTTTACTTCTATTTAGGAGGCTAATTTTATGGAAAAGGTATTAATAATTCCAATAATATTCTTTTGTATAGGTTTGACAGGAATAGCTTTATTAATATTTTTTTTAAGGAAATATGATGATGGTCATAATTACGATAAAATAATTGCAATGATGCACGAACAGACAGAACAAAATTTAGATATATTATCAAAATATAATAAAGAGAAAGATGTAATTGAAACAAAAATAAGGGATAAAAAGAAAAAATTAGGAATGAATTTGGTAGATAAAAAAGAAAAGTAGTTTAGAAAGATAGCGAAAATGAATATTAGAGCAGTGATAGAAAATAAAAGTGCATATATAGAATAGGTTTTAATAGGTTAGCGGATATTGCTTTACAGCACGAATTAAAAAGTAAAGAAAATGATATAACTTATATTCAAAATAATTTTAATCTATTATTAAATGAAGTAAAAAAAATTATCGATATAATAAATCAATATATGAATTAAGTCTTAATGGCTTAATTTTTTTAACTGACTTAATAAGTCAGAACATTTTTAATTATTTTATGTTATGATTTAGTTAAGGAGGAATTTATGGATCAGATTAAAATGGGAAAATTTATTAAAGAATTACGTCAAGAAAAAGGTCTTACCCAAAAAGAAATCGGCGATAAATTAAATATAACAGATAACTCTATTTCTAAATGGGAAAGAGGAATAAATGCACCTGATATTTATCTTTTAGCGCCGTTATCGAAAATATTAGGAGTAAGTATTAATGAATTATTAAATGGCAAGAGAAATTATAAAAAAAAGAGTAAAAAAAACAATCGTAATAAAATTTTAGAAGTTGAAAATTTAAATAAAAATTTTGGTAAAAATAAAATATTAAATGATATTAATTTAACGATTTATGAAGGAGATATTGTCGGTTTAATTGGTCCTAATGGGGCTGGTAAAACGACTTTAATTAAAACGATTTTGAATCTTTATTATCCTAGTAGTGGTGAGATTAAAATATGTGGTTTTAATCTAAAAAATGATTTTGAATTAATAATGGCTAAAATTGGTTCTTTAGTTGAAACACCTGATTTTTATCAACATTTATCAGGATTACAAAATTTAAAAATGACAATGATGATGAATAATATAAAAGATTATGAATATATGGAAAAAATAATTAAATTATTAAAATTAAATACGCGAATAAATGATAAAGTAAAAAAATATTCTCTAGGAATGAAACAACGTTTAGCTTTGGCTAATGCCCTTATTAAAAAACCACAATTTTTAATTTTAGATGAACCAACTAATGGTTTAGATCCTTTAGGAATTAAAGAATTAAGAGATATAATTAAATTTGTTAACGAAAAATTTAATACGACAATTTTAATTAGTAGTCATATTTTGCCAGAAATCGAAAATATTTGTGATGAAATTATTATTATTGATAACGGTTATATTATCGAACAATTAGATATTAGTGATATTAAATATCAGAATATTTCTTTAGAAAAAGAATTTTTAAACAAAACTAGTGGTTCAAAAAGTCAAATTGGTGGTGAATTATGAAAATAATAAATTTGATTAAATGTGAATTTATTAAAAATTATAATTTAAAAAATTTACTAATTATTTTAATCACTTTGTTAATATCTACTGTTGCTATTAGCAGTTTATGGTTTTTATTTTATGAAGGTTTAGATGATTTTGAAAGTCGTTTTAATGATGGAATAGCATATTCGCAAAATAAATATGAAAGTTATGAAGTTTTGGATGATTCATTTGAAAAAGAATTTTATTTAAATTATTATCAACAAAGAATTGAAATGTTAGAAAAAAAGAAAACAATCACTAATTATTTTCAAGAATGTTTTCAAGATAAAGTTTTAAGTGAAATTAATTATTTAGAAAATGAGATATTTGTTTTAGAGCAAATGATTGATAATTTTAATAATCCATATTTTAAAGAAATAGATGAATATGAAATCGGTATCGATGGCGATGTTTATAATGAATATCAAAGTATTATAAGATCTAATTATTCTGATGATATCGATGAAATGAAGAAAGTAAAAGAAGAAAAAGAAAAAGTGAAAATTGCATATGAAAATATTTTTAAAGAAAATAAATATTATAAATATATTGAATATTTATTAAAAACTGAAAGTTTTTCTTCTGAATATCAAACATTTTATGAAAATGTCGTTTCCCAAAAAATAGCTGATGAAAGAGATTATAGGATAATTAGTTTTGAACAACTACAACAATTAGAATCATATGTTATTTATAATCAAACAGTAACCAATGATGAATTTAATCAGGATTCATATTTAAAAAATCAATTTTCTAATTACGATAATTATGTTAAATTTAATGAAAAATATTTAAATATCGTCAATGAGACAATAGCAATAATCGATTATAGTATCGAGAATAATATCAAACATGATATTAGTTTTACTAACCTAGATTTTTTTGAAATAGAAGAAAAAGAATTAAATTCTAAAATAATTGTTAATCAAATTGGCTATTTATCGATAATTGTTATTATTTTGGTAGTTTTAACAAGTGGTAATATCATTACTGGTGAACATTCTAAAAAAACTGAGAAAATACTATTTACTTATCCGGTTAAAAGGTGGAAAATCCTTTTAAGTAAGTTTTTATATTTAATTATTCATAGTTATATAATTTGGTTTATAGCTTTAATATTATTGTTGTTATTATCGGGAATAAATTATGGTTTTATTGATTTGTTTACTCCTAAATTAATTTATAGTTCTAGTGGGGTATTAGAAGTAAATTATCTACTTTATATTATTAAAGAAATATTTATCTGTAGTATTCCGGTAATTAGTTTTTTAGCTATTCTTTTACTTATTTCAGTTATTTCATTAAATACTACTTTAACAATTGGGATAAGTATCATTTTAGCAATTATTTCACCACTTTTATGGTTATTAATTAAATTTAAAATGGAATTTTTGATTTATACACCATTTCCTTATTTTGATTATGGCATTATTTTAAATAATTCTTCATTATTTTTAGGTGCTTTAAAATATGTTGATTTTAATAATTATCTTGGCTTAATTATTTCGATAATAACGATTATAATTTGTTATATACTTTCTAATATATTATATATAAAAAGAGATATTAAAAATTAGAATATAAAGATAATAATATTTTATAAAAAAATAATAATAGAACTTTATCATTCTTTCATTTAAATTTTATAAGTTTTTAGAGATTATTCTTAAATAGATTTATTAGAAATTTAATCAAAATCTATTTGTTTACAAAATAATAAATCTATGATATATTGTTACTGTAAATTATTCAAAGAAAGGAGTGTGGTTAAGATGAAAAATTTACAAATTAATAATGCAGAATTAATCATAACTCCTAATAGATCAAATTTTTAGGAATTTCTTTCGGATTATAAAAATTAATTCTGCACAACGCAGATTTTTTTTAGAGAGGAAAGATAAAATGAATTTTATAGAAAGAAAAATAATTGAATATGAAGATAAATATTTAGAAAATGTTAAAGATTTATTGGTTGAACTTGAAGAATATATTATAAGTATCGATAAAGATAACCTAGATCAATTGCATCCTGAATATAGAGAAAAAATGGCTATATTAGATTTAGAGAAAGTTAGAGATAATAATGGCAAATGTTATATAGCAGTTGAAGAAGGTCGAGCAATAGGCCTAATTATGGGATGTATAATTCCTTATGATAAATATGATTATTTAGATTATAAATGTCCTAAAAGAGGAGTAATAACGGAATTAATTGTTTCAAAAAAAGCAAGAGGCAATGGAGTAGGGAATATACTTATGAATAAAATGGAAGATTATTTTAAATCTAAAGAATGTGAATACATTTTAGTAGATGTCTTTGCCTATAATGAAAATGCAATTAAATTTTATGATAGAAATGGTTATCATTCAAGAATGCATACAAAAATAAAGAAAATCAAATAGTTTATAATATAGATAATGGAGGTAAATGCAATGAATAATAATATAGTAGACTGCCATATGCATGTATTGACAAAAGATGAATTTAATTTATATAAAAAAACGGCTTGTGCTAGTAAGTATATTAATATAAGAGGGCTTTATATAGATGAAATGTTGGATCCATATAATTTTGAAGAATTTATGGATAATGATAACATGTATTTTATTGATTCAGTAGACTTAGATAATGTGGATAATGAACTGCTTAAAATAGAAGATAATCTTAATAAATATCAAAGGATTATCGCAATAAAAATATATTTGGGTTACCAAAAATATTATGCAAATGATGAGAAAATATTTAAAGTTGCTGAATTCGCCAATAATCATAATTTATCTGTTACATTTCATTGTGGTGAAATTTATGACGATGATGGCAAAAGTTCATATTCTCCATATTCTGATGCTAAGTTTATTGAACAATTAGCGATAAAATATCCTAAAGTAAATTTTATTGCCAGCCATATAAATTGGCCTAATTTTG
>CALVVP010000064.1 GCA_944363895.1 uncultured Bacilli bacterium
TACCCTAAATGTACATTTATTATCATCACCACAGGCATTATCATCGCCACTATATGGCACATTGATATATTCGCCCACTTGAATATCACTGGTATTTGTTGCTTTATTTCCTGCTTCATAATTTGACTCTAGAGTACCATTACCTCCGGTAATGGTTATATCAGAAATCTTTATAACTGCGCGGACGCCGTTCGCAAACGCCGGAGGGTGGCTGACCAGGTTGCCATTGCGGTTGATGTAGCGAACGACAAACGAATTATATCGATTTCCTAACCACCAATTATCTTTTATATGTAAATAAGAATTGCTACAATCTAAATAACTAAATATATCTTTTTCAGAATCATAACTAAATATAACTGAACCAGATCCAAATCCCGAACCTGAACCACTATTATTAGTTATAATTTCAATGAATTCTTCTTTACTAGAAACGCCATATTCCCCCAAAAGATATGCATCAAAATTTTCATATCCCATATCTTGAGCAAATTGATCCATTGAAGCATAACCTTCTGCTGCAAGAAAGTCATCCATTGATAAATAATCACCATAAGATACAATGTAAGCTACAACATCATACATATCGCCCAATTCATTAAATCCACTTGTGCGTGTATATTGATCTTCATCTAATAAGCCAACCTTCCCAGTAGTCGTAAACTCACTAACATTATTATATATACCGATGTTAAAGGTATTATTGACAATATTATTTTGCACGCTACTATCTAAACTATTATAAAAATAATCATTCAACCAATTATTAATATAACTGCTTTCATATGTTTGTTGCGTTGTCCATACTGAACTAGTTGGTTGAATAGTGGTCAATGGTTGTTGACTGATTCATAATAATGTATCAGCATCTGTATCAATCTCTAATACGCGCCAATGATGGCCACCATACCATAAATAGTTATTATTTACTTCTTCATTAGTACCAGTATAGTAATATATATTAGGATTATTTTCATCTTGGACTAACCCTACTGTATTATCTGGACTATATTGTGTTAATAAAGTTTCAATAAAGTTAGGTGGTTGATAGCCAATGTTATTAAGCATATTTAAAAATTCACTATCATCACAAGCATAATGTTTGCCATCAGCATAACAATATTTTTTATCTATTTCATCAGCAATAGTACAATTATATAAAACAACTTGATAATCATCACTATATAAAACACTATCACAAGTTATTTCATTACCTTGCGTATCAACATTAGCTAAAAATTCAGCATCAATTACTGGTATCCCCCCACCAGTTTGTTGATTATAATATTCATTTCTAACTGCATTAGCATACCCTTCGATACTTCTTTGATTCGCACTTTCTTTTGAAGTCTCAATCACATTATTAATTATTGGTGTCGCAATTATCGCAATAATAGCTAAAATAACAACTGTTGCTAATAATTCGACTAAAGTAAAACCTTTTTTCATTTACTCACGCTCCTACTATATAAATTATAAATGATTTTTGATAATTAAACAAGATTTATTTAATAATTTTTTTAATTAATTTGTAAAATTCGACAATTACTAACGGAACTAAAGATAATAAAATAATAATTAACCATTCAAAAGAAGTAGGAATTTGTAAAGATAAAAAATCAGCAATTGGTTTTACATAAACTAATAATAATAAAATAGTTAAAGATAACAACATCGCTCCGTATAAATACCAATTACGAGCATGTTTTTTAGAAAAGAACGATATATCTGGTGAGTGTTGGTTCAAAGCATGGATAATTTGCGATAAAGATAAAGTGATAAAAGCCATCGTAACTCCTTCATTCGGACTATCTTGATAACCGATATAATAAGCAATTAAAGTAATTATCGAAATGATAATTCCGTGAAATATCACTCTTTCAATTAAACCTTTTTCAAATAAACTACCGACCTTAATCGGT
This sequence comes from uncultured Bacilli bacterium, assembly GCA_944363895.1. Classification (GTDB taxonomy): domain Bacteria; phylum Bacillota_I; class Bacilli_A; order RF39; family UBA660; genus Faecisoma. Next base: position 1,923 of record CALVVP010000064.1, read on the forward strand.
TTTTTATCCATAATATTACTAGTTGCTGGATCGACACCTAAAGCTAAAGCGGGAATCGTATCAGTAACTAAATTGATAATCAAAATATGCACGGCTAATATTGGTGTGCCAATATTCACTAACATCGCAATAAAAATAGTTAAAACTTCCGAAATATTACCCGCTAATAAATATTGAATAACTTTTTGAATATTAGAATATATTCTTCGACCTTCTTTAATGGCATACTCAATAGTTGTAAAATTATCATCTAATAAAATCATATCCGAGGATTCTCTAGCGACATCGGTTCCCCCTTTTCCCATAGCAATACCGATATCTGCTGCCTTTAAAGCCGGAGCATCATTAACTCCATCGCCAGTCATCGCGACGATATTTTTATTTCTTTGAATAGCATTGACGATTCTTAATTTATCATTGGGACTAATTCTAGCAAAAACAGATGTTTTTAAAACAACTTGATCTAGTTCTTCATCAGTCATTTTACTTAAATCGTTACCTGATATCGCCAAATCACCTTCTTGATAAATATTCAGTTGTTTAGTAATAGCTAAAGCTGTTTCAACATGATCACCTGTAATCATAATCACTTTAATTCCTGCTTTATGACAAGTATCAATCGCTTGTTTAACTTCATTACGCGGTGGATCAATCATTGATAAAATACCGATAAAAGTTAGTTCTTTTTCAATATCGTCATTATCAGGAATCGATGAAACATTTTTCTTAGCAAAAGCTAAAACCCGCATCGCATTTTTCGAAGATGCCATACATAAACTATTAATTTTATCGATATCTTCATAATTAATATCTTTTTCTTGACCATCGACTAATATTTTCGTACAAAGCGGTAAAATGGCATCGATTGCCCCTTTAGTATAAATAACATAATCGTCATTTTTATTAACTGATGTCATTCTTTTTCTAACTGAATCAAAAGGAATTTCTAAGACCCGGGGATAATTAATATCAATTCCTTGCTTTTTAGCAAATGAAAGTAAAGCTATTTCTGTAGGATCGCCAATTTCTTTATCTAAAGTAGCATTATTACATAAAATAGCCGCGTATAATAACTCTTTTTCACTCACCTTATCGTTATCGGTTTTTACTTTGTTATTGATAAAATCTTCATATAAAGCAAATTCTTTAACTGTCATTTTATTTTGGGTTAAAGTTCCAGTTTTATCTG
>CALVVP010000065.1 GCA_944363895.1 uncultured Bacilli bacterium
TAAAATGATAAATTAAAAATAAAACCCCAGTTATAATAATAACTAATAAAACAAATAATAAGATTTTAGTTAATAAATTATTTTTTTTAATTGATTCTTTCATTTCTTTAAAATCATCAAAATCATCACTTGAAAACTCTAAACTAGAAGTAAAAAATGATTTATCGATATTAGCTTCAATTAATTTAGTATTTTGTGGATCATCTTCGGTTTGTGAAATTTCTTTAGCTAAATTAGGATCATGAATTGATTTTAAATCATCTAATAAATCGGTTGTATAACCATTTTTACTATTATTAGAAATAGTTTCAATCATATTTTTTAAATCATCTTCACTTAACGAACTAGGAAGACTTTCATTGTTTAAATTAATACCTTTTAAAATGTTATATTGTGTATTAAACTTATTATTAGAAGTTCTTTCACTTTTAGCTTTATCTAAAACATCACGAATGTCATAATTTCTTTCTTCTTGTGGTTCTTCGACTGGTATTATGGGTTCTTCTTTGACTATTTTAGGTTTTTCAACCGGATTATGACCATTAATTAATTCTTTGATTTTAGCTAAATCGATTTTCTCATTTTTTTCGATGACGGAAATTCCTTCAACATTAGAATATTCGACATCGTCATAAATTGTACGGTATAATTCTTTATTTTTAATAGTCCGGGATTTTTTTTCTTGAGGACTATAATATCTTTCCATGCGACTTGGCATATCACCACCGTACCTTTCTATACAATATCATACCATATTTGACAAAATATTTAAAGATATTCCTTGCATTTTTAAGGATATTTTTTTATAATTATTAATGGAGGTAAATATGAAAGTAGAAATTATTAAAGAAAACTGTATTGGTTGTGGTCAATGTGAAGCAACTTGTAGTGAAGTATTTAGAATTGGTGATGAAGGAATTGCGGAAGTTATCACTCATGATATAAAAAAAGAATTAGAAGAAGATGTAAATGATGCTGCTGATGCTTGTCCAACTAGTGCGATAAATGTTGAAAACGCTTAAAATTTTAAGCGTTTTTATGTTCTAAACTATATAACTTTTTCACTTCTTTAATGGTCAAATAACGGTATTCCCCAGGTTTTAAACCAGTTAAATCTAAGAAAGCGATTTTTTCTCTTTTTAATTTTATAACTTCATGATTAACTTGCGAAAACATCTTTTTAACTTGGTGATTTTTACCTTCATGAATAGTAATCATTACTAAAGATGTGTTATTTTGTTTATCGATTTTTTTAACTTTAATTTTACAAGGTGATGTTTTAAAATTATCGATTAAGATACCATTTTCTAATTTTTTGATTTCTAAATTAGTTAAAATACCTTTTATTTTAGCTATATAAACTTTATCAATTTTATTTTTCGGATGGAGTAATAAATTAGTTAAATCACCATCATTAGTTAATAACAAAACTCCGGTTGTATCGTAATCTAATCTTCCAACCGGATATAATCTTTTATTAGTATCGATTAAATCTAAAACGGTTTTTCTTTTTTTATCATCATTAGTAGTTGTTATAACTCCTCTTGGTTTATATAATAAAATATATTCTTTATTTTCTTTGGTTAAAGCCTTACCATCAATAGTAATAGTTTCCTTGCCACTTACTTTAGTTCCTAATTCGGTAACAATAACATTATCAACTTTAACTTTACCTTGGATAATTAATTCTTCGGCTTTTCTTCTTGAACAATAACCACTATTAGCTATTACTTTTTGTAATCTTTCCACAACCATCACCTAAATAATATTATATATAAAATTTTATTAAATAACAAGAAAATAGAACTAATTAGTTCTATTCACATACAAAGTCCATATCTTCATAGGCTTTTTTGACTTCATCATAAGATGATGTGGTAACATTAAGTTCGTCTTTAGCATCATCATTTAATTGGTCATAATCAAAGGTGGCAACTATTTCAATTTCATTTTTGCCGTTATCATTAGTTTCAACTGTTACACCTTCGAAAGTTTTCATCGTTTCAACTGTTGATTCAAAAGATTCTTTTAAAATATCGAAATAAGCTTCTTGATCTTCAGTCAATGTCATTTTAGCTTTTAATTCACCAGAAACTAATTGATCATCTTTAAATTCAGCAATAAAATTTCCTTCCACTCCCTCATCACTGGTTTGGGTGCAAGTTAATGTTTGAGTATTCCCACAGCCAACTAAAACACTTAAACCAATAATACCGCAAAATAAGATACCTACTTTTTTCATAAACTCCTCCTTCTATTAAAAATATATCATAAATAAAATTTAAATACAAGTTAAAATATAAAATTAACAAATAAAATACTAATCGTAATACTTATTAAATCAGCTAATAAACCAGCCCATAAAGCATATCTTATTTTTTTTATCCCAACACTACCAAAATATAAAGTTAAAATATAAAATGTTGTATCAGTCGTTCCTTGAATATAGGAAGCTAATGTTCCGATAAAACCATCAGGGCCAAATGATTCATAAATTGTCGTTAAAATGGCTAAAGAAGAAGTACCGGATATCGGTCGCATAATAATTAAAGGTAATATTTCATTGGGAATAAAAGAGATAAAACCGAATAAATTAGATACAATATTACTTTTAGTTAAAATATTAACGGCAAAAATCATCGCTAATAAACAAGG